>JANOTM010000013.1:0-5630 GCA_031416355.1 Gammaproteobacteria bacterium | reverse complement strand
CGTTATCGCCATATCCGACATGATCCGCGACTACATACTTACACACTATCCACACGTCGATCCCGCGATCATCCGCGTCATTCCACGCGGTGTCGATCCCGTGGCCTATCCCCATGGCTATAGGCCGGACGCGCGCTGGTTGGAAGCATGGAACCGGCAGTTTCCGCAGCTCACCGGGAAATATCTCATTACCCTGCCGGGGCGCCTGACACGCTGGAAGGGCCAGGAAGACTTCATTGCCATCATTGCCGGACTGAAGGCGCGCGGCGTGCCGGTGCATGGCCTGCTGGTGGGCGATGCGCATCCCAAAAAGCGCGACTACGCCCAGGCCCTACGGGCAAAAGTAAAGGCCATGGGCCTGGAACAAGACATTAGCTTCGCCGGCCACCGCACCGATCTACGCGAGATCATGGCCATATCCAGCGTGGTGGTGTCTCTGTCCACCGAGCCCGAGGCCTTTGGGCGCGTGAGCCTGGAGGCCCTGAGCCTGGGCGTGCCCGTGGCCGCCTACAACCACGGCGGCGTGGCGGAACAACTGACGGCGATTTTACCCGTGGGCCGGGTCGCGCCCGCGGACCGGGCTGGTATGGAAACACTACTAGCCCAATGGTATAAGACGGTTCCCATTGTACCGTCGCCACAGCCGTTTACCCTGGAGCGCATGCTTGCGGCAACCCTGGACACCTATGTTGAACTGGCAGGCGGTTAAAAATATCACCCATGGGGAACTGGGGCGGTTTCTCGCCTTGATGATTGTTGCCTGGTCGCCGTTCAGCGGTGGGCCGCGCCTGCCCAGTCTGTTATTGGCGTTAATGGGCGTGTGGATGATAGTGACCCAAGGTCGCCGCTTGTTTCAGTCCAGCGCCATACGCCGCTGGTGTGTGATTTTCGGCCTGCTATGGCTGCCGGCGGTATTGTCGATACCGGGGTCGTTCGTATGGCAGCGATCGGCCGGCATCGCCCTGGTCTTGCTGGTGTATTTTTTCGCGGGCCTGGCCTTGATCCAGGTATTGCGCTCGGATCAGCACCGCGCATGGTTGATAAAGTGGCTGGCGATAGTACTCACCATATGGGTGGTGGACGGCCTGATTCAATATGTCTTGGGCAAAGACCTGCTGCTCATCCCCCTGAGCGAGGACGGCAGGGTAGTCGGCATGTTCGCGGGCGATCTGCACTTGTCTTTGTTTCTGGCCATACTTTTACCCCTGTTGCTATGGCGGACAATAGACATCACTGTGGTCGGGACTATGGTGCTGTGTGTGGCTGCTATCGTTTTGGTGCTGCTGGGCGGTTCACGCGGGACATTGGTGATGGTGGTACTGGCAGCGCTGATCGCAGGGTGGCGTTTGTTCGGGCGTTATCGCTTGCCGGTTTTTGCGGCGGCGACGATTATCGCCGCGGGGCTGCTGATACTGGCGCCTACCCCGGTGCTCAAGGAGCGTATCGAACGTTCCAGCCTGCACAAGGGAATCAGTTTTGACAGCATTAATCACGTCTTAAGCTACCGCTTGTACATCTGGGACACCGCCGCGAACATGGTTATCGATAAACCACTCACCGGCGTGGGCATAGGCGCTTTCGCCACTGCCTATGACGCCTACGCGCGCCATCCCGCCGACCCGTTCCGCCATGGAAGTCCCAACGATCAGCACACCGGGGTCTATCACGCCCACCAGATGTACGTTTCCATTGCCGCGGAAACCGGTTTAGTAGGATTGGCGGCGATCATCGCGGCCTATATTCTCTGCGTGACATGGTATTTTATGGCGCCACCCACGCGGCGCAATCTGGCCTGGCCGTTTGCCTTAAGCCTGTTTGTGGCCAGCTTTCCCATCAATTCCCAGCCGGTGTTGTTTACGCATTGGTACTTCCCGGTGTTATTATTGCTGCTGTGTGCCATGCTAGCTACGCTAGGGGATGAAGGCATGGTCGCCAAAAGTCGGGGCCGGGTTGCCGCCAAAGTCGCGGCATAGTTATTGATAATTCGGGACCCCTCCATGGGTAAAGCGCTAAAAACACTCAGCCGCACACTACGCATTCCCTTCAACCGTCGTTTCGCCTTCAAACGCCTGCAGGAGTATCACTCCCAGCCGCGCTCCCTGGTGGAGACCGTGGATTGGGCAATGAATTTTGGCGGCGGTGGTTATTTAACAGTGAAGACGCTGCAGATTCCGTCGGAGATCACCGCGCTGGCGCGCGCGGTGCAGGCGCTCGCGCCTAAAATCATACTCGAAATCGGCACCGCCCGCGGCGGCACGCTGCTTATTTGGTCGAGCATCGCGAGCGAAAAAGTCATCACCTGCGATCTGCAAGACATGCGGGTGCAGGCGCCCTTGTACCAGGCGTTTCCCCCGACTGGGTCTCAGTGCAAGGTGACACTGCTCAGCGGCGACTCGCACTCAGCAAAATTCAAACAGCGCGTGGCACAGGAACTCGGCGGCAAAAAGGCGGATTTTATTTTTATCGATGGCGACCACAGGGTCGAGGGCGTAACCGCGGACTACAACGACTATCGCGAGTTCGTACGCCCCGGCGGCATTATCGCCTTCCACGACATCGTCGAAAGCCAGCCACTCCCTACCAATCAGGTCTATCACCTTTGGAAACGCCTGAAGCAGGAAGCGGCGACCGAAGAATTCGTCCACGACCCGCGGCAGTGCGGCTTTGGTATCGGCATTATTCGCGTGCCGCAAACGTAAGATCGCCGTATCATGGTCGCATCAAGTCCACAGCCAAGCAGATTAGCTAGGCATGGCCCTGAATTTTTCACTGGCAGAGTTTTCCGCCACGTCGAGTTGCAGGCAGGTTATAAGAATTAATAACGGCGTAGCGCGTGGAGTACAAACCAGACCCTGGTTCACGATGGCGTACACACGCCTCTTGGCGGTAGCGTGCCTGAAGATGCCTGATTAGGTGCAGCCCACGGACCATCCAAGATATTTTTGGCGAGCCCTCTGAAGCTCAAACCCGGTTCATCGGCAACATATCCAGCGGACTGGCCACGGTAACACCAGGCCGGTTCAATACATGCGTGTAGATCATCGTGGTCGACACATCGGCGTGGCCCAACAGCTCTTGAACGGTGCGGATATCGTAGCCGGACTCCAGCAGGTGCGTGGCAAAGGAATGACGCAGCGCGTGACAGTTTACCCGTTTGTTCAACCCCGCTTTGTCTGCCGCCGCTTTGACATGTCTTTGCAGCCCGCTTTCATGGATATGATGCCGACGCACCGCGCCTGAGCGTGGATCGGTTGAGACTCTGGAGGATGGGAAAACGTATTGCCATTTAAACTCTTTAGCGGCATTGGGATATTTTCTGCCCAGGGCATCCGGCAAATAAACGCGTCCCAGTCCATGGTCCAGATCGGCCTTATGTAGCTTTTCAACATCCCCAAGATGCGCGTGTAATGTCGCGTCGAGCGTCTTGGGCAGGGGCGCAATGCGGTCCTTGCTCCCTTTGGCATTGCGTACAAGGATATGTTGATAAGCAAAATCGATATCCAACGCCCGCAGGCGTATACACTCCATCAGGCGCAACCCACACCCATATGACAGATGTGCCATGAGCAGCATCGTTGAATCGGTAATGCCAGCCAGCAGCCGCTGGGTTTCGTCGCGTGTAAGCACCACCGGCAAACGGCGCGGTTTTTTGGAATGGGCAAAGGACCCCAACTCAAACTCGTCCCTTTTCAATACCTGCCTGTAGAAAAAGACCAGTGCATTGAGCGCCTGGGACTGTGTGCTACTCGACACCCCGCGCCGGACGACCAGATGCTCCAGATACGTTGTAATGGCATCCGGCCCCAGACCGATCGGATTTTGCATTTTGCAAAAACCAGAAAAACGCGCCAGCCAGGATAAGTAGGATTGCTCCGTGCGAAGGGAGTATTGGCGCACCCGAATTTCAGCAATCAAGCGCGCCACATGTTCCGGATAAGTATCCTGGAATTGTCTGATTATCCCGTCAAACTGCTTCTGGTGGGTGTTTACACAAGATTTTGTGTCCGCCACCCGCAGAGATGTGTCGTAGTCACGCGCCACGGTTGCATGGGTTGCGGGTAACGCACGGGCGCCATCCATCCAATGTTGCCAAGGAAAATCCCTCGCCCAGGACGCCTTAACGAGTTCAATAAACAGGACTCGCAAAGCTTTGACCGCCTGCTGAAACTGCCCGTCTTTCAGTCCCACTTTGCGGCCTTTGTCCTGGAGATATTGCTAGACATCCTGCACCGTATGGGTTGCAAGACGCCGATCGGGAAAGGTGCGTATGTACTCCTCCGCATCACGTACGTACCAGCGCGCCCCCTTAGGCTTGATGCCATAAGTCTTTAACTTTGCGATGTAATTTTCCCAGAACCGGGAAATAAAACGATTATCCATGGGCTATCCTTAGCGCGAGTGATGGGTACAAAATCCGTATCGATTTCAGAATTATGTGGTAGTTTTCTTAAACATTCAAACCGATATAGGCTGCATACAGTATAAGAAGGTAAAAGACTGCATGCAGCCTAATACACTGTTAGAGCGCAAAACAAATGTCGAAAGTCACCCGTACAGCGTTGCTTGGTCTTGCTGCTTTCCTCAGTTGGCTGGGAATTTCATTCCTTGTGCTCCTTCTAGCGGGAAAACACTTCTCGCCTCTTTCCGATTCCTGGGTTGTTTCGTTTCCCGTAATTGCTGCTCTTCCAGCTATGTTGCTGGCTGGTGGCGTGGCGTCTTATTTCGCTGGGGAAAGCTGGGCGCCTTCGTCAGCCCTTGCGGGTGTAGCTGGGGTTGGTTTGCTTTGGTTGTTTGCTTCTTTTTCTGGCGTTTGGTGGGCAGTAATCGCAATAGCTTTCTTGGGCTTAGCGCTTGCCCTTAGTAGCGGTTATGTTGTGCAGCGGATTCTGCGTCGTGGTTAGCAATTGCACTCTAATCGGGTAAGGGCCGGCATCTCTCCGGCCCTCCCCACACCACCTAGCATGCGGGTCCGCACTAGGCGGTTGAAACAGGGTAATGAAAACGTACCCACTGGTCTTTAATCGACACCAAGCCCTGTGCTTTCAGCCACTCGTTGTTCATCGCCATTTGCGTGATCGATGTACGCGACATGGCGTAGGGTCCTTTCGAACTCACACCGGTTTTGATCGCGTCGTTCAGACTGACACCCAGACTCACCAGATGACTGATCTTGGTGCGCGGCCACCGCCACTGTTGGAAGTCACAGCAGCGCAGACGCCGCCGTAACCATTCATCCAGTTCGGGGATCGGCCGGTAGTACTCCGACATTGCACACGGATGTGCAGGTGCCGTGGAGCGCATGGATGCGCGGGAACGGCCAACGCAAAGTAGTTCAGCCAACCCATGACATAAAGCCGCAGTTCGCGGTAGCGGAAGCCGAGGCTCACACCCCACGACCGCCCTGTCAGTTGCCGGATTCGATGCTTGAAGCGGCTGAGCACTTTGCCGCTCCAGACGATCTTTGTTCCTCGAAAGCAGAACCCGAGGAATTCCAGTTCGTTGCTGGTACAGATGCGGCTTTTATTGACGTTGACGTGCAGTTTCAACCGCTGTTCCAGAAAGCGCGTGACGTTGGCCTGCACCCGCTCGGCCGCGCGTCGGCTGCGTACGCAGATGACAAAGTCATCGGC
>JANOTM010000012.1:0-9468 GCA_031416355.1 Gammaproteobacteria bacterium | reverse complement strand
AACAAAGAGGCGGCGCGCATGGCGGTGAAACTCGGCCTCGCCATAGGCGCTACGATCAATCCGCGTTCGGTATTCGCGCGCAAGAATTATTTTTATCCCGATCTGCCCAAGGGTTATCAAATATCCCAGTATGAGCTGCCGGTGGTGCAGCACGGCAGTCTGAAGATAGCCGTGGACGGCGTCGAGAAAGTGGTGGGCGTTACGCGCGCGCATCTGGAAGAGGACGCGGGCAAGTCGTTGCACGAGGATTTCCATGGCCTCACCGGCATCGATCTGAATCGCGCCGGCACGCCGCTGCTTGAGATTGTGTCGGAGCCTGACATGCGCTCATCCAAGGAGGCGGTGGCCTACCTCAAGAAACTGCATACCCTGGTACGCTATCTCGAGATCTGCGATGGCAATATGCAAGAGGGCTCGTTCCGTTGCGACGCTAACGTGTCGGTGCGCCCCTACGGCCAAAAGGAATTCGGCACGCGCGCGGAACTTAAGAACATCAATTCCTTCCGCTTCGTGGAAAAGGCTATCGAGTTCGAGGTGGAGCGCCAGATCGAGCTGATCGAGGGCGGCGGCAAAGTGGTGCAGGAGACACGCCTATACGATTCGGTAAAGCACGAGACCCGCTCCATGCGCAGCAAGGAAGAGGCGCACGATTATCGTTATTTTCCCGATCCAGATTTGTTGCCTCTCATCATGGAGGCAGGTTTTATCGAAGCCACCGCCAAGACTCTGCCGGAACTGCCCGATGCCAAGGCGGCACGCTTTGCACACGACTATAAACTATCGACCTACGATGCCGGCGTGCTCACCGGCACGCGCGAAATGGCGGATTATTATGAAACCGTAATAATGGCCATGGATGCCGATCCCAAACTTGCGGCCAACTGGGTGATAGGTGAACTGTCCGGTTATCTGAATAAAGACAACAAGGACATCGCAGACTCGCCGGTGACCGCGACCATGCTCGCCGGCCTGGTGAAACGCATCAGCGACAACACCATCTCCGGCAAGATCGCCAAGGATGTGCTGGATGCCATGTGGAACGGCGAGGGTGACGCCGATGCGGTGATCGACAAGAAGGGCCTCAAACAGATTACCGATACCGGCACCATCGAACAGGTCATCGATAAGGTGATGGCCGAGAATCCCAAACAACTAGAGCAGTACCGGGCCGGGCAGGACAAGCTCTTCGGTTTCTTCGTCGGACAGGTAATGAAGGCGAGCCAGGGCAAGGCCAACCCGGCGCAGGTGAATGAACTGTTGAAGCAAAAGCTCGGCGCATAACGAACGCCATAACCCGCGGCTGCACCGAATTTTAGAATATGATCTACAACGGCCTGGGTCTACCGATACCATAGCCCTGGGCGAAGTCCACGCCCATGGTCTGCAGTCGCGCAAGGATGGCGTCGTTTTCGACAAATTCCGCGACGGTCTTTTTTCCCATGACATGGCCGATGTGATTGATGGCCTGCACCATCGCCGCGTCCAGCGGGTCATCGACAAGCTTGCTGACGAAACCGCCGTCTATCTTGATCAGGTCCACAGGCAAGTGCTTAAGATACGAGAATGAGCTCAGGCCGGTGCCGAAATCATCCAGGGCGAAACGGCAACCGAGTTTGCGCAGGGCCGTGATCAACGCCACGGCGTTTGCCAGGTGATTTACGACCGCGGTCTCGGTGATCTCAAAACACAGGGTGTCCGGTGCCACGCCGGTACGTGTTAATGCATCCTGAATAAACCGCAGCATACCCGGATCGCTTAAGGATGCGCCGGATAGATTGATGGCGCAGTGAAAAACTTTTTCTGCGCGAGACTCTTGCACGGCATGACCCAAGGTTCGCTGGATGACCCAGCGATCGATTTCCGGCATCAACCCGTAACGCTCGGCCGCTGGAATGAAGGCGCCGGGCAGGATAATATCGCCATTGGTTTCGACGTAGCGCAACAGGACCTCGCCATAGTCGCCCAGGCCATCGGAAGGGGTAACGGCGGTAATCGGCTGGTACCACAATGCGAAACGATCCTCGCGCAACGCCTGGCGCAAGCGTGGCACCCAATTCATTTCCGCCGACAGGCGGGTATGCTCTTCGTCCGTGGCTTTGTACATATGCACACAGTTGCGTCCGTTGTTTTTGGCGGCGTAACAGGCGGTGTCAGCGCGTCGCAGCACGTCCATTGTTTCGCCGGCATCGGCGTCTATCATCACCAGGCCGATACTTACCCCGATTTCAAATATCTTACCTTGCCAGTTGAAGCGGAATTCACGCACCATGGCGCGGATTTCTTCGGCCGTCGCGCGCGCTTGGTCCTCGGTAATGTGGGTAAGGATCAGACCGAACTCGTCGCCGCCGAGGCGCGCAAGCACATCGGTTCCGCGCAGACGTCGCTTAAACAGGCCGGTAACCTGGCGCAATAGCTCATCGCCTCCCATGTGGCCACAAGTATCATTGACGATTTTGAATTGATCGAGGTCGAGATAACACAGAGCATGGACCTTTTTACCGAAATGGGCACTGTCCAATACCAGCTTCAGTGTCGATTCGAACAGGCGGCGGTTGGGCAGTTCGGTAAGCTGATCGTGACTCGCGTAATGCTCAAGCTGACGCAGCATCACCCGCGCCTGGGTGACGTCATGGAACACCAGTACCGCCCCGATAATTTTACCCTGGCGATCTTTAATCGGCGCCGCCGAGTCTTCGATGGCAAACTCAGAACCGTCGCGGCGTATCAGCAGGGTATTGGCGGCAAGCTCGACAGTGCGGTTTTCACGTAGACATTGCTCGATGGGATTTTCGGCCGGTGCGCGTGTACCCTCATGCACGATGTGGAACACCTGGGTAAGCGGCCGCGACTGGGCGTCGCGCAGTTCCCAGCCCGTCATGCTTTCTGCAACCACATTCAGGTAAGTGATGTTTCCGTCGACATCGGTGGTGATGACGGCGTCGCCGATGGACGCAAGCGTTACCAGCGCGCGTTCTTTTTCTTCCCAGAGTGCGAGATCATTCCTGCGTTGCTGGAGTTCCAGGCCTATCCATTGGGCAATAAGTTTAACGAATTCCAGATCGCCCAAGTGGAAAGGCGCGGCGCGCGGCGCCGGGCTGGAAAAATGCAGCTTCCCGTATATCCCCGCTTGAATATAAATCGGCGCGCCTATATATGACCGGATGCCGGTTTCGGCGCGATCCGCAGGCGGCGTCCATTCGACCGCGTCGTGAATACCGTACACGCCATCGTGATGTTGCATTGCTTCGCGATCGGCGAGTTGCAATAACGGCGGCGTATCTTGAAGTGTTCGGGTGGCGTTCCTGTGTACATAGACTGATGTATAAGTGTCTTTCGATACAGCGCCGACCACAGCATACGGCATGCCTAGGCTATCGCCGGCCATCATGAGAACCGCCTGTATCTTATTGTCTATTTCTTCGTATGAATCGGTGATGGCATGAAATGCCTGTAAGCGGCGCGCCTGGACTTCGCTCGCCGCTTGCGCGCGAGTCTGGTCGAGCAACGCGGAGATTTTCGCCGCCATGGCATTCACCACCGTGACCAGCCCGCTGAATTCGCGGTTCGCGGTGCGCGCCATGCGCGCACTAAAATCCCCGGCGCCGATGCGTTGCACGGTCGTGGAAAGTTGCTGCAGAGGACGCAAACCGGCCTCCAGCAACACCCACAAAAGCAGCGACAGTACTGTGATTTCCACCAAGGCGACCCAGGCGTCATGCTGGGCCTCCAACCAGACGCTTTCCAGGATAGCATCTGGGGATACAATAGTGACGATCTTGCCGTACTGGACACCGCCTATGTTGATGACGTGGGTGCTGGGCACTTGGGTCAGATTTAAATAAGCGATAAACCAGGCCGGCGCTTGTGTTTTGATTTTTCCAATATCGGGCCGCAGGTCTATGATGGTTTTATCGCGATCGTCCAACACCGCAAGCTTGAGAAAATATTTCTCCGAGAACAGGAGACCGACGGTGCTTTGTACCGTGGCCAAATCATTGGTGACCAAGGGATTGGCCAATATCCCGGCTAGACTCTTGCCTGCCCATGCACCCTGCGCCTGTTGCGCTAGGCGTGCACTGGTACGGGCATCCTCCGCCAGCAACATGATACGTGCGCCGGCATGCGCAAGGATGACCAGCGTCACCGCAAGCAGTAGTCGCAGGCGCAGGCTCATGGCGGTCTATGCGTTGGTGTGATCGTAAAACGCGGTTCAGAGTGGTTCTTTATAGAGACGGCGTGTCTTGCCGTAATCGGCATCGGTTACCGGCAGGAACCCGGGTATTTTGAGTTTGGCCAGCAGCGCCCGGCCGTCCGCATCATTGCCCATGTTGAGCAGAGCCTTGCGCACGGCCTCCGCGCTGGCCTTGGCAATGCGCGGATGCGCCTGTATCGGGATGTTCGGCCATGCCTCGGATTCATACAGTATGCGGAATTGCCCCTTGCCCTCGGCCTGAAAACGATCGGCGAACATTTTGTTGAGGCTGGCGGCGTCGGCCCGACCGGTTTGTAATTGCACTGCCGCACCTTGTTGGCTGGCGCCGAATACCGGAAGAACGGTGATACCCGCCTGTTTCAGTGCGTGGTGCGGGACCCGGTAGGCGATAAAAGCGTCTTTCGAGGGAAAGGCGAGGGTTTTGCCTTCGATATCCTTCAGGTTCTTTATCGGCGAATCGGCGAGTACCACGATCTGGCCGATCAAGGGGTGCCCACCCCACTGGACCAGGGGGCGATACTTCGCCTGATCGTAACCGGGTTCAAAATTGTGATTGCTATAAAGAAAATCGAACTCTCCGCGTGCTGTCATGGCGTCGGTTTCCTCTACGTTTACACCCATTTTGAGCTTGAACGCGAACCCGGTTTTGGTGCCCAGGTATTGCAATATGGGATTCCACAACGCGGCGGTTTCCGCCGCCGGTTGCTGGTTTAGCACCCCAAAACTGAGCGGTTCCGCGGCTTGGCCGCGGTCCCAGGGTAAGATCACGGCCAGGCCGAGGAAAACGGTAAGTACCAAACGTGGCACGGAAAAGGGGTTCATAGGTTTAGATCACTCGCATGGCAGATGAAGTATCTGCGATGCGAGTGTAGCTTGCAGAAACTGTGCCATATACCGGTTTTTTAATTAATCGGCGTCCCACCGCCTATTTTTTAGCTGAATCCAATCAATTGGCAGAGCTACTGTGATGCGTAGGGGAAGTTAAGCGATAAAAACAGGCGGGTAATTGCCAAGCCTGTTAGGTAAAAGAAACTCTAGGTCATCTAAAGCTAATGCCGATCGTGGCGGATTTATCCACGCTGAGTTGGGTGCCGCGGACGAACTGATACAACGGCAGCTGCACGAAGCCGAATATCTGCACGCGCGGAGTGAGCGCGTGGCTCACGCCGGGACTTAGGTAGGCATAGCGTCCGCCGGTTTCGTCGGGCTCGGCATTGATTCCCCGATCGTGCTCTTTCCACAGTAGGTTGAGCTGTAGCATGGCGCTGGTGGCGAGGGTCAGTGCATAGCGCAATCCCACATCCGCGCTGAGTTGTTGCCCGGGTTCATAGCCGTCGCGTTCGGTGAGCGGTCGCTGCCACTGGGTTTGCGCAAATACCGTGGTGGCGTTGCCTTGGAGCATGCGATAGTAATATCCACCTAGGAGCATATCGGTGCTGCCGCTACCCAGTTGCAGGCTGCGTTCCGCCAGCACGCCGTCGGTATTGACCGCATCGATTTTTCCGCTCGGGAGTTTCACGCCGATGCGAATCCCGGCGGAGGTATTGGCGGACAACGTAAATTGGCGGCTCCCCGACAGACGCAGGTCACCGATGCCGCTGAGATCCCAGGATTCACGCATAGGCGGAGTATCGTTTACCGCATGATTATGATCGCGCTGTATTACCGGTAGCTGTGCCGATACCGACCACGCATCATCTATCGCATAGTCGAGGCCGGCGAGCAGGTAGCGATCCAATGTGCGCTGCTCATCGATGGTCCCCGCGCTTCCCTCGGGCGCTGCTTTATCGGCGCCATGGCGCAGCTGGCCCATATCGATATAGGCGTAATGCAGATTGACGCGCACGCCGCTACCGGTCCAGGCGCCCTGGGTTTCCCACTGGGTATTGACGCTACAGTAACTTGTACCACAACTCGTTAATCCTAATTGCGGCCAGCACAGGGTAACGCCAACCAGGGCAAGGGCGCCTGCTTTAACACGAGATAGCATAGGCATGTGGATTTACTTATCTTGTTAATAATGGGGAGATACTATATTCATGCCCACCGGCCCGACAATGCGGCAGATTGTCGCACCGTCGGTGAATGGAAATGTAATGCAACTTATGAGAGTGTCTACTGCCCCATTTTTTTTAGTATCGCCGCCGCCTGCGCGCCGATGTTGCGGCGCATGAACAGCAGTTGCCAGCGCCGACCACCCAGTTGGCGCCACAGCACGGCGGAACGGATACCCGCAAGCAGCGCGGCGCGCACGCCGGCGGCGATCGCGGGGTAGGTGAGGTTGCCGTGCTCTCCGTTGACCATGATGCGGGGCGTCAGGGTGCTGATGGTCTGGGTATAGAGCTCTGCCAGCTTCTCGACCAAACGTGGATGCACAGGGTCGTCGCCGGTATTTTCTGTTTCTTCAAAGAACTTCATTTGGGTTTCGGCATGGGTGATGTCGTGGCCGATACGCGCCAGCATGTCCGGGTGTTTGGCGAGCGTGCGTTCCAGTTGGATCAGGGACAAAATATAACGTACCCCTTCGATGTCGGGAGTCTGCACGCGTACGTGAAGTTGGTCGCGTAGCAGCGTTAATCCCAGCGCCACCCCGGCTTCTCCGCCGTACACCGCTGGCGCGTTGACAGCATCCATGCGCAGTATGCTCTGGATACTGGCGGCGAATGCCACCTTGTCGGTTTTTCCACGGCGCGCCAGGTCTTGCGCCAGACGCGCCGCTTGACAGATACCCGCTAGGGCAAGGGTTCTGTCGGGATAGGATGTGCTCAAAATGGCGCTCCGCTGATTTTATATCGGTTTGCAGGAAGGTTGGAGAAGCGTATTCTACAGGGATCGATCGGAAATCGAGATAATTTATTCCGTAGGCGAGTGCGCATGTACCAATTTAACTTATCGTCGAATACGGTTAATCTGCGGCGCTTGTTAGTGCTCAGGAATATTGCGATTTTTGGGCAGATACTCATGCTCCTGCTGGTCGTATACGGCCTGGGCTTGGACCTTCCGGTGGGTGCGATCGGCGGCGCGATTGCTCTCTTGGCGTTGTTGAATCTGCTGACGTGGCTACGCCTACAGCGCACCTGGCCGGTAACTGATGCGGAACTATTCGCACAACTGCTGTTGGATGTGCTTGTCCTGACAGTAATGTTGTATTTCAGCGGTGGTTCCACTAATCCGTTTGTGCTCGTTTATCTCGTGCCCATTACCCTAACCGCCGCCGCATTGCCGGGTTTTTATACGTGGATCATGGCTGCCATCACCGTCGCGTGTTACAGCCTACTCATGACTGCTTACCGGCCGCTGCCGCACGTGTACACCCAGCATGGCAGCGATTTCGATTTGCACGTGCTGGGCATGTGGCTAGCGTTCGTCATGAGTGCCGGCCTCATTGCCTATTTCGTTGTCAAAATGAGCCAGACTTTGCGTGATCGCGATCATGCGCTGGCGGCTTTGCGCGAGGACCAACTGCGTAATGAACGCATATTGGCCTTGGGCACCCTCGCCACTGGCGCGGCGCATGAACTGGGAACACCACTTTCCACTATGGCAGTTCTGTTGAAGGAACTCGAGATAGAATCGAATGCCGCGCCCGAGGTGGCCGAGAAACTCGGTATCTTGCGTGACCAAGTTATGCGCTGCAAACACATACTCTCCAACCTCACCGCGTCTACCGGTCAGGTGCGCGCCGAGGCCGGTAGCGGCATGGACCTCGATCGTTATCTTATACAAGTGGTGGCAAACTGGCAGGGTATGCGTCCGGCGGCGAAGGTGGTGTCGCATTGGCACGGTACGCGACCGGCGCCGCGCATCCTGGCGGAACAGACTCTGAGTCAGGCAATCATGAATATTTTGAACAATGCCGCCGACGCCTCGCCGGATCAGATGGAGGTGGAGGGGCAGTGGAATGAACGCGAGTTGCGGCTGGAAGTGCGCGACCGCGGCCACGGCCTTGCACCGGCGGTGGAAAAAAATGCCGGCACGCTGTTCTTTACCACCAAGGGCCCAGACCTGGGTTTAGGGCTGGGTTTGTTCCTAGCGCGTGCCACGCTTAACCGCTTCGGCGGCAGCGTGCACCTCTTTAATCGGGAGGACGGAGGCGCCGGTACGCGGCTTACTCTGCCGCTTACCGGCTTACTCGTGGACATCCGCCCATGATCGCCAGTGCCGCCGCTGTCGGCGATTGCCCCGATCTGCTTTTGGTGGATGACGATGTGACTTTCTGCCGTGTGCTATCCCAGGCGCTGATGGCGCGCGGATTCGAGGTGCGTGTGGCGCACAATGTGGCCGAAGGCCAGGCGGCTGCTGAATTGAGCCCGCCCGAGTATGCCGTGATCGATCTTAAAATGCCGGGTCCGTCGGGCCTGGATCTGGTGCAGAAGCTGAAGTCCTTGGACGCACAAACGCGCATCATCGTGCTGACCGGCTACGCCAGTGTGGCCACGGCCATCGAAGCCATCAAGCTCGGTGCTGTGCATTACCTCGCCAAGCCGGCGGATGCCGATGAAGTGGTGGCTGCGTTTCAGCGCGAATCCGGGGACGCGGGTGTCTTGGTGGAGGCAAGATCCATTTCGGTGGGGCGTGTGGAATGGGAACATATCCAGAAAGTGCTGATGGAGTGCCAAGGAAATATTTCCGAAACCGCGCGCCGACTGGGTATGCATAGGCGCACCCTCCAGCGCAAGCTACTAAAGCGCCCGGTCAAGTCGTAGTCCTGCGATCCTGAGGCGTGCGGCTTACTCCTCTTTCGTACAAGCGCGCTCGACGTCCACCTTATTCACGCCCTTAATGGTGCTCACCGCCCGCTTAATATTGTTGACGATTTCTTCGGCAAATGGGCAATGGGGTGTGGTCAGTTGGATATCCACGTGTACGTAGTCGCCTACGATCTCGACTTCCTGTATGAAACCCAGCTCTACCACGTCATGGTGGAGCTCCGGATCCATCACCTGCCGCAAGGCGTGGTAGACCATTTGTTCGGTTACTATGGCGCTCATGCTGTTCCTACCTTTGGTTGTTCCATCGCAGCTTGTCACGCCAGTCTAGCAGACATTGGCGCGGGAAATTCTATATCCTGAGGGGATTGATCAACTACCCTACCTTTTAAAAGTGCGCTCGATTTCTATCACCTTGGGGGGTGATACATCATCACCCCGTGCTGACTAGGGCGATGGTAAAAATTATTTGCTAGTTTTACCCTGTTTGATTGCGCCCTCATGGCCTATTCTTGCGTGAGGGAGTCATAGTCATAGCGCTTATCT
>JANOTM010000011.1:0-16637 GCA_031416355.1 Gammaproteobacteria bacterium | reverse complement strand
GTGCTTAGATCCTTCACCTTGGTTACCCGATTCGACCATGTCCAGGAGCTCTTAACGCGGAATGATATCTTCCGTGTGCCCTACGCGGCAAAGATGCAAAAAATCGCAGAGGGAGGTAATTTCTTCCTGGGTATGGACGATACCCCTACCTATCAGCGCGATGTTTCCAACATGCGGCAAGTAGTGCGCCGCGATGACCTTCAAACCAAGATAACGCCGTTCGTGGAAACCGTGTGCAATAGCATACTGACACCCTGTCGGGGAAAATTAGATGTGGTGCAAGAACTGACACGGGTGGTGCCCACGCGCCTGGTAGGAGAATATTTCGGCACCCCAGGATGGGAACAAAATGAATTTATCGACGCTGTTGCAACTATGTTTCACTATCTATTTTATCCAGTAGACACCGCAGAGGAACAAGCGGCATTGGCTGCTGCCCACAAGACGCGCGCGTATCTGGACCACACCATCGCTGAACGCAAGGCACGACGCTCACCGCAAGACGACATCCTGGCACGCTGCCTAAGCATGCAGGATGCGGGCGTGCCGGGCATGACGGACGTGGATATCCGCAATAATCTCATCGGGCTAATCATAGGCGCGCTTCCGACCAGCTCGAGGTCCACCGTCAATGTCCTCGATTATCTCCTGGACCGTCCGGCGCTGCTGGCCGTGGCACAGCGCGCGGCGCGCGGCGACGATGACCGCCGTCTGGTAAGCTATGTCCAGGAATGCCTACGTTTAAATCCATTCACCGTGGGGGTCCGGCGCATTTGCGCCCAAGACTACGTGATCGCCCAAGGCACGTGGCGCGCCACCCGCATCCCCCGAGGCGCCATGGTCCTGGCCTCCACCCATTCCGCCGGCATGGACAACCGAAAAATTGACCAGCCGCGGGCGCTGTGTCTAAACCGGCCGGCTAACAACTATCTGCACTTTGGATACGGCTTGCACACCTGCTTTGGCCAGCATATCAATCTGGCGCAAATCCCCGCCATGGTGAAATCGGTACTGAAACTACCGGGTCTGCGACGCGCCCCCGGCGCCGCCGGTAAAATGCGCAGCGTCGGTCCCTTCCCGGTAAACCTTGGTTTGGAATTCGACGCGTGAGCACCGGCCGACATAGCGTCACATTTTTAAACATCTAAATTACCAGCGCTATTCCACACCCTGACTGCGTAGATAATCGTCGTAGCTGCCGTTGAAGTTGACCACACCCGCCGGGGTCAGTTCAATGATGCGCGTGGCTAGGGACGAAACGAATTCACGGTCGTGACTGACGAACATCAGGGTGCCGGGGTAATTCTCCAAAGCGGTATTAAGCGATTCGATGGATTCCATGTCCAGATGGTTAGTGGGCTCGTCCATGACCAGAACGTTAGGCATTTGCAACATCAGCTTGCCGAATAGCATGCGTCCTTGTTCGCCGCCGGAAATGACCTTGACCGATTTATTGATATCGTCCTGGGAAAACAGCATGCGCCCCAGGGTGGCGCGTATTGCCTGTTCATCGTCGCTGGGGCGCTTCCATAGGCTCATCCAGTCAAACAATGACATGCCCGTGGAAAAATCCGCCGCGTGGTCTTGGGCGAAATAACCGATACGGACGTTTTCCGACCATTTGATCGCGCCGTTATCCGGCGCGAGCTCACCCACCAGGCAGCGCAGGAGCGTGGTCTTGCCGATACCGTTAGGCCCGATGACCGCGACACGCTCGCCGACGTCGACCGTCAGATCGAGCCCGCGGAACAGCGGGACACCGCCGTAGCCTTTGGCCACGTCCGCCATTTCCAGGGCCAGGCGATAGAGCTTTTTCTCCTGCCCAAAGCGAATAAAGGGATAGGCGCGGCTCGAGGGTTTAATATCGTCGAGTTTTATTTTATCGATCTGGCGCGCGCGCGAGGTAGCCTGCTTGGCCTTGGAGGCATTGGCGGAGAAACGGCTGACGAAAGTCTGCAGCTCGGCGATCTGCGCCTTCTTCTTGGCGTTGTCCGCGTACAGGCGCTCGCGCACCTGGGTGGCAGCGGTCATGTACTCGTCGTAATTACCGGGATAAATACGCAGATCGCCATAGTCCAGATCCGCCATGTGCGTACATACGCTGTTCAGAAAATGGCGGTCGTGAGAAATGATCACCATGGTGCTGTTGCGCGCATTGAGCACGTCTTCCAGCCAGCGTATGGTGTTGATATCGAGGTTGTTGGTGGGCTCGTCCAGCAGCATGATGTCCGGGGCCGCGAACAAGGCCTGCGCCAGTAGTACCCGCAGCTTCCAACCCGGCGCCACCGCGCTCATGGGTCCGCTGTGCTGTTCCAGCGCAATGCCCACGCCCAGCAATAGTTCACCGGCGCGCGCCTCGGCGGTATAACCGTCCATCTCGGCGAACTCGACCTCGAGTTCGGCCACTTGCATGCCGTCGCGCTCGCTCATTTCCGGCAATGCATAGATGCGATCGCGCTCTGCTTTCACGCGCCAGAGCTCGGCGTGACCCATGATGACCGTGTCCAGCAAGGTGTAATCTTCGAAGGCAAACTGGTCCTGGCGCAGCTTGCCCAGGCGCTCGTTGTTGTCCAGCGCGACGCTGCCCGCGGTCGGTTCCAGGTCGCCGCCCAGGATTTTCATGAACGTCGACTTGCCGCAGCCATTGGCGCCGATCAGGCCGTAGCGGTTGCCGTTACCGAATTTGACCGAGATATTTTCGAACAGGGGCTTGGCCCCAAACTGCATGGTGATATTTGCGGTAGAGATCAAAACACTATTCCATACGCCGAGAAGCGCGCCATTGTAGCAGAACTCATGCAAAAGAACGCAGGCCCAAGCCTGCCGGGAATTTTGGCATTGCGCCGGGCGCATAAAAGCGCGAATATTTACCGATAGCGAGGTGCGCGATGAAATGGTTGATAGGTCTGGGTTTACTAATTACGGTGGGCATGGCGGTCTGGAGCGCCTTGAGCCGGGCGGCGGGCACTCCTGGGATCGGTGAGAATGCGCCTGATTTCCGCCTGCCGGATCAGGCCGGTACATCGCACACCCTCAAAGATTACACGGGCAAGTGGGTGGTCCTCTATTTTTATCCCAAAGACGATACCCCCGGGTGCACGCAACAGGCCTGCGCCTTCCGCGACGATTTCCGCAAACTGACGGCCCTCGGCGCGCAAGTCCTGGGCATCAGCGTGGACGATAGCGCATCGCATGCGGCATTTGCGCGCAAGTATCGGCTGCCATTTCCGTTGCTGGCCGACAGCGGCGGCGCCGTGGCCAAACGCTATGGCGCGTTACGCAACCTGGGTATTGTTAAGTTCGCCAAACGCTATACCTTTCTCATCGACCCGCAGGGGAAAATCGCCCAGGTCTATCTGAACGTGGACACCGCGCGCCACTCGCAGGAAATTATCGCCGACTTGCAGACCCACATGTCCCGTCCCCGCCCGTGAATGGCCACAGCTTACACCATGGTCTTCGAACGCCATGCCCAACGCCTGCTCAACCCCTTTCGCGGCGCCGTGCACACTCTACGATATGGGTCCGCGGAAGCGGTGACGGCGGATGGCGTACATTGGCATATCTATGTCACTAATGAAGAGCTGCTGCCAGACGGCGACGGCACCCGCCGGGTACAGATCGGCGATATGCGCTTCGGCAGTTGGTCGGCGGCGCACGGTCTTAGGCGTGGGCGCTTGTCACCCTCCGAAGACTTCCGCCGCATGGAAACGGTGGGCGCCTGCTTGTATGAGTATCTCACACAGGTTCACGAGAAAATCCCCTTCGTCTTCCAGGACCATTTAGAACTGTGGCTACTTACCGCCGAGGCGCGACCCCTGGCGCTCCTGAGCAGCGCGCTCGACCGGCACGAGATGGATCTCGAACAAACCATCCAGTGGCGCGCCGGTTTCGCAGCGCGTGAAAGTTTCTTCAGCAACGCCACGGAGAACCTCGCTACCAACATTGCGCTGGCTCCTGCCGCCAGCGATTATCTCGCCCATTACATCAACACCCGCGCTGGAGCGCCGCCCGCTGCGCAATGGTTCCGGCGCGCCGCCGATGGCAGCGGCACCGGATTGTCCGACATCGGGCTGTCCCCGGCACTCATAGGGCGCACGCTCGCACGCGATCTATTTCCCCCGTTATTTTTGGAAGCGAACAACCACGATGGCGCTCATCGTCAATTGATTGCGGATTTCCAAGCTTGGCAAGCCCCCTGGCTGCTGCTGTTGCCACAACTCGATCGCGTCACGCGCCGGGCATTTGAGCAACACGCCTGCCACCAGGCCTTGGTGGTCGAACAGCAGTTCCGCCTCTATCCCGAGATCATCGATACTGCCGCTATTCAAGCCGCCCGGGTGGAGGCGGTCATGCGCCGCAGCCAGCTGCAGCCTGAGAAAAAAGAGGACATACTCTCTACGTTCTACATCGAGTTGAGTCCAAGTGGGGATACTTAGGCGTGCGTTCCCGGCTCGGTACAACGCCGATGGCGTGTGATTTTCAATCTGACAGACTTGTTGTGCCACGCTAGCGCGCGGTTTTAAAAGCTACTAGCGGGCGCTCCGCCCCTGCACCCCGGGTTACTTTTCTTTGCTTCCCTCCATGTCAGGATAGATGTCGCCTCCGTCGACTCAATACAGGAAAATGGAGGACGGAGGCGACATCTATCCTGACATGGAGGGGGCGACAAGAAAGTTACCCGCCGGCGGGGCGGGACCCGCAATTAGGGGTTAAGGCCCGCGCGTTAGCGCGGTACAACCGCCGAGCCAGGGAGAGCAAAGCGATGGCGAGAAGCCCCCGATAGCTGGGTAGGGACCCAGCGTAGAGCCATTGTGGCGCCTCCCAGCCGCAGGGCGGTCGCGGCTAAGAATACGCCGCGAGCCCGAAGGCACTTGGCACACGGAAGTGCCAAGTGTTTACTGAGGGCCGCGGCACTACGCAAGCAAAAGCACCCTCACCCCTGCCCCTCTCTCCCAAAGGGAGAGGGGTAATACTATGCATTATTTGCCAGTCAGATCAGCAACTATTTAGCCGTAGCCTTATTGCTCAACAACATCACCTCCGCCCGCGCGCCCAAATAAACATAGGCCCCCAAGCCTACCAACAATCCCACGGTAGTCAGCATCATCCATACCGCCGGCATGATGGATGTCGCTTCTCCTAAGGCAGTCTTAAACATCATCAATAACGCCTCAATAGACACCGCAATCAATATGGCCGCGATGAAACGGGTAATGGTACGGCGCGTCGAGCTATGCCGGAAAATATCCTTGTGCATCAGCACTTCTTCTTCCAGGATGGTTTTTCCTAGATCGAACACCGCCAGCCCCAAGGTAAGAAAAATAATCACCCCAAACGGTTTTAGCTGGTTGGCCCGAATATCGCCGCCGCTGTGAAACAACGTGGTGATCTCGTGGAATGCCGAGGCCAGCAACGCACCTACTACCGTAAACAGGCCAAGAACGATGACGCTGTAAACCACACGAAAGGCCGGCATAAACCGTTTACGCAGCACATCGCCCATGAGAAATTCCACGGTCGCTGCGAGGTCGATGTCCAATATAATGTATCCCATCAGACTGCCATCGGCATCGCGCCATTTAAGCGCGGCGGAGATGCATAATTTGCGGCTGGCGGTCGATAAATAGGGCTCCGTCACCACCACGTTATCGTGCTCGCACGCCAGCAAATAATATGGCCGTTGGCTGCGATCCTTGCCCATGCTGCCCGCCTGCTCCGCGATGTGTCTGCGCCGGCAGGCCACATTCTCGCTGGACTGCATGCCTTTCATATCCAGGGTATAGAGCAGATCGACAAACGGATAGTGCGCGGCGATGTTGCACATGGCCTCACGCATGAGTATGGGTTCGTGGAATAAGGCAGATTGTCCTATACCCGTTAGTATGGATGCCAATAGTTCGCGTATGGCATGGCGGCACTCGTGGTAACGGTCTATCGTGGATAGATAACTTATCATTGCTCCCTCCACCTGCTATGTTCGATACGAACAAGATCATGTCCGCACCCATGGACACATCAATTGC
This sequence comes from Gammaproteobacteria bacterium, assembly GCA_031416355.1. GTDB lineage: Bacteria > Pseudomonadota > Gammaproteobacteria > Acidiferrobacterales > UBA6901 > JANNJF01. Next base: position 10,611 of record JANOTM010000011.1, on the reverse strand, counting down.
AGGATACGTACCAAACCAGTTTGGAAAAATATATCTTGAATTAACCGAGAATTACCGCGCGCGAACAGAATTCATTCGGCGCGCGTGTGCGAAAACGGTGCAAACTAAAACCGACATGCATAGTCATGGTGCGGGCAGGGCATGCAACCTATTGTAGGTCTTGTCCTAGGGAAGGACTGATCAATTTAAAATGTAGGGTGCGCCCTGCGCACCGATCAAAAAATGGTGCGTGGAACGCACCCTACATCGAATTATTCAGAGGTTCTCTAAATAAATACCGCTTAATCTAAGGCGCCGGATTCGTGTACTGGACATGTATGGCCTCGATTTCTTGCAGGGCCTCCGCGCCTAGGATGACCTCGACACTGTCCAGGTCATGGGTAAGCTGTTCCAGGGTAGTGGCGCCGATAATGGTGCTCATAACAAACCAACGGCTGCGTACAAACGCGAGTGCGAGCGTCGCCGGCGTTATATGAAGTTTATGCGCGAGCGCCACATACGCGGCCACGGCTGCACGCACGTTTGGCTTGAGATAGCGCTGCCCGAAACCGGGAAACGCAGTGATACGCCCGGTGCCAGCGGCGGTCAAATATTTGCCGGTGAGCACGCCAAAACCCAAGGGGCTATACGCGAGCAAGCCGATACGCTCACGATGACAGCTCTCGGCCAGGCCGTATTCGTAGACCCGATTAATCAGGCTATAGGCGTTCTGGAGCGTGACTACCCGCGGCAAGCCCGCGTGCTCGGCCGCCTGAACAAACTGACTGACGCCCCAGGGCGTCTCGTTGCTGAGTCCCACGTGGCGAATCTTGCCGGCCGTCACAAGATCGGCGAACACCGCCAATTGTTCGGCTATGGGTGCGGCATCGTGTTCGGCGCTAGGATCGTAGGCGGTCTGGCCGAACATCGGGACCGGGCGATCGGGCCAGTGGATTTGATAGAGATCGATGTAATCGGTCTGCAGGCGTTTGAGGCTGGCGGCTATGGCCTGTTCCACATGAGTACGGGTAATCCTCGGGCCGCCGCGTATCCAGGTAAATCCACGCGCAGGACCGGTGACTTTGGTGGCGATAATCAATTTATCGCGCGCCTGACGTTTGAGCCAGTGTCCCACGTACTCTTCGGTACGACCTTGGGTCTCGCTCCGGGGCGGCACCGGGTACATCTCGGCGGTATCAATAAAATTCACACCACGTGACTGTGCATAGTCCAGCTGTTGACCTGCGTCGTGGGCGCTGTTTTGTTCGCCGTAGGTCATGGTGCCCAGGCAAATCTCTGAAACCGACAGGTTACTATTGCCTAGTTGATGGTATTTCATTGCCGCGCTCCCGAAAAAATCGCCCGCCGCCCCCTCCCTCGGGCCGGTGGCACCTGCGAAAAAGCCCCTGAAAACGGGCACTAATGGTATGCTACGCACCGGCCGGCGCGATTCCCGCGGCCGGATACACACTGTATATGATCCATGGCCCGAACTTCGCCCATCCTAGAACAGCGCCCCGCCAGCCGCAACCTGCGGGTGTTGACCCAGCTTTTCTCCTTCCTGCGTCCCTATCGCACCACGGTAGCGGCGGCGCTGGTGGCGCTGGTCATCGCGTCCGGTGCTGTGCTTGGTATCGGCGCCGTACTGCAGCGGGTGGTAGATCACGGCCTGAGAAGCAGTTCAGGCGCGGCACTTAACCATGCCCTGATCCTATTTCTATTCGTGGGGGTCGTCATGGCCGCCTCGGCCGCGGCACGCATGTACCTGGTCACCTGGATAGGCGAGCGTGTGGTCGCCGATATCCGCAAGAGGGTGTTCGCCCAGGTATTGAAACTGGAACCGGCGTTTTTCGAAGTCACGCGCACCGGCGAAGTCATCTCCCGGCTGACTACCGATACCGCGCTTTTGCAGGTGGTCGTGGGTTCGACTCTGGCCATCGCCGCACGCAATACTTTACTTTTCGCCGGCGGCCTGGTGATGCTCGCCTTCACCAGCCCCAAGCTGGCCCTGCTGGTACTGCTGGGGGTGCCGGTGGTGGTGGTGCCGGTGTGGCTGCTGGGGTACCGCGTGCGCACACTGTCGCGCACCAGTCAGGACCGTATCGCGGACATCAGCGCCTTTGTGGATGAAGTGCTATACGGCATACGCACGGTACAGGCGTTCTGTCACGAACGCATAGACAGCGAGCGCTATGGTGCTACGGTGGAAGCGGCGTTTGCTGCCGCCATTCGCCGCTCGCGCATCAGCGCCCTGCTCTCCGGCCTGGTGATGCTACTAGTCTTTACCGCCATCAGCGTGGTCTTATGGGTGGGCGGGCACGATGTGCTCAGCGGCCGTCTTACCGGCGGACAACTATCGGCCTTCGTATTCTATGCAGTATTGGTGGCCGCATCCGTGGGCGCCCTGAGCGAGGTGGCGGGTGAATTATTGCGTGCCGCCGGCGCCGCCGAGCGTCTGGTGGAGCTGCTTGCCACTGAGCCCCGCATCGCCGCACCCGCCGCACCCCTGGCTTTACCGGAACCGGCACGCGGCCTGGTGGAACTGCAGCACGTGACGTTCCGCTACCCATCGCGGCCCGAGACCGAGGCCCTGGGCGATATTTCCCTCAGCCTGCAACCGGGCGAGAAAGTGGCGCTGGTGGGCCCCTCGGGCGCGGGCAAAACCACCATACTCCAGCTATTGCTACGCTTCTATGACCCGGATGCCGGAACCGTACGTTTCGATGGCGTGGACGTGCGCCGCGTTGATCCGCGTGAATTGCGGCGGCGCATGGCCCTGGTATCCCAAGACCCGGTGATCTTCGGCGCCGATGCCTGGGAAAACATCCGCTACGGCCATGACGCCATGAGTGACGCGGACGTGCGCCGCGCCGCCGAGGCGGCGCACGCCGCCGAGTTTCTCGACCAGCTCCCGCAGGGCTTTAGCACCTTTCTCGGCGAGCGCGGCGTGCGCCTGTCGGGTGGGCAGCGCCAACGCATTGCCATCGCCCGCGCCATATTGCGCGACCCCATGCTGCTGTTGCTCGACGAGGCCACCAGCGCCTTGGATGCCGAGAGCGAACGTCTGGTACAGGCGGCGCTCGAACGCCTGATGCAGCACCGCACCACCCTCATCATCGCCCACCGCCTGGCCACGGTGCGCAAGGTGGATCGGATACTCGTTCTGGATCAAGGGCGCATCGTCGCCAGCGGTAGCCACGACGAACTGGTTGCCCAGAATGGCTTATACGCGCGTCTCGCGGCCTTGCAGTTCCGCGATGCGCCGGCACTGGTCTAGGGAGTCTCTGACTAAGTCCTCAGCGTCATTTCAACCACAAGGGGAAATCGAATAACGCCCTGATGGCGTTGGATTGTTTCACTGTCGGATTTCTCGCCGCCGTCGCGCTCGGTAGTAGCAGGGCACGCAAGGGCAACTATGCGGAACTTCCCTAGCTGGCCGTTCACTTTTTGTCAGGCTCACTCGCCACCAAGGCCGCCATGCGCTCTAGGGGCTCCTCATCCACCCGTTCTCCATCGCGATAGAATGCCACCAGCTGCAGTGGGCCACCGTTGAGCGCACGCACCGCAATCTGATCAGGGCTGATGGTACTTCGGCCCAGGGCCTTCTGCGTGGGCCACTCGATGCCGGTGTAGACCTGATAGATCAACTCCGAACAGACGATGGTATCGGTGGTTTCCACGTCGAAGTTGAAGTCGTAGGCCTTGCCGACCTGGCGCAAGGCCTGGAGGATCACCGCCGCCTGGGCATCGGTATTCCCATCCAGGTCGCGCGCGCGCAATATCGCCATGTCATCGATATTCAGAAAATGCTCCAGCGGATTCAGGCGTACCCCCGGCCGCAGGGCCTCGACGATCATACGGCCCTGACGGATGTCGGCGTGATACCGCACCACTAGGGGGTGCTGCCAGATGCCCAATGCCTTTAATTCCTCTTCGCTTCCGGTCCAGATGGCGGCGTGGCCCCAGAAGCCGGGTATGAGCATGTCGGTGAGACGAAACGGGGTTTTCTCCAGCAGGATGTCACCGGCGCGTAACTCCTGGCGTATGGATACGGCCAACTCGGGTCGCCGATAGAGTTTGCCGCGCCGGGTCTCGACCAGACCGATGGAGTTGCCGAAAAACATGCTGAACAAGTTAAGGCCTTCTTTGCTGAGCAGTCGTAGTTCATCACTGCCTATGGACTCGAGAAATCGTACCTGCCGCCGCATGACATACAAGGGTGAGTATTTCTTGGTCGTGTTGTATGAGGGACTCTGTTTGATCAGTTCATTCAGATAAATAAACGCGGCATTCGACGGCAAGGTCGCGGTTGCGCCCTTGGTTTCACTCTCATAAAAACGAATACCGGCGCGCACGCGCGCGCGGTTAGCGGGAGAATTGTATGTCGCGGTGATGCCATTGAGTATATCGCGGCCGATTTGATAACCCTTATCGGCGGCATTCAGCTTGCGTCGCAACTTGCTGTCTTCTTCGAAAATCGAGACGGCGAGCAGGTAATTGTCATACAACACCAAGGCCGCCGACAGCGACAGCATAACGCCCTGCAGCCGCATGTGCGGTGTGACGCCCTGCTGTGCCAGGGTGTCCTGGGGCAGTGTGGTCCAGCATTCGTGGGCCTCTGCCATGGCGTACAGCACTTCGCGCAATTGCAGATGCGCGATCATACCCTTATTAAGGCTATCCAGATCGCCCCCGGATAAAGGGATGCCGCGGCGCGTTTTTTGTTTTAGACGCACGCCCTCGGCGATGGTCTGTTCTCTATACACCAGGGCCTGCTCCACCAGGCTCTGATAGGCAGTGATTTCATCTTCCAATATGGTTGCGGATGAATCGGCGGCCCCATGCACCTCGACCAGGTGGCGTCGGCAAACTCCGTTGTGCTGCATGGCCTCCGGTTCTTGCGTCGACGAGATAACGGCGCCACTTGGATCGGCATGTACGCCATGGGTAATCGCCAAACCTAGACACAAAACCATACTGCCTACGACGACCCGTAACCAGGCTGACTGGAGCGATGGATATTCAAATTTCACGAATATTTTTATAGCCTGCGTGTGTAGGTAGTTATTATTTTACCGCGGAAACGGCTACCCATAAATATACAGGGGCGTATCGCCCCTGTATATATTTACTATGTAATTGCTACTTATGGCTAGATTGGCAATTAGGCGGTGTATTCGGTGCTGCCACGCCAGGTAAACATTAGGAGTGCGGCCTGATCCGAGCATGTCCACCCATGGATCGAACTTATACTGGTCTGCGGTGTAATTGCCGAATTGGGCGGATTTATTACTGGATAAACCAACTCTCCCGTCAGCGTGCCACCGACCGGGGCCGTGCGTAACAACACACGGCCCCGGGTGCTAAGAAAAAAGTAACCAGTTAAACCACGTTACGGCAACGAAGCCCCGCGCAACGGCTGCATCTCTTTAAAACCAAACAGGGATGGCGGCAATGGCCGCAACAGGGTAATACGGTGCAGTGTCGGATTGGCGGTCTTGCCTGGCAGGGTCTGTAAATAATTCACCACAATCTCGGTGCTGTCCAGGGGATTACCGGCCGCATCTTTCACTACTTCAATAGCACCGCCGACACCGGAACAGGCGCCGCAGTTATTAATGGTGTTGGGGTCGTCCGCAAACCAATAACCAGCAGCCGAGAACGACCGCACAGAAGTATCCGTCGGATCGATCAATTCGCCGTTAATGCGGATGTTAGAACCGCGCTTGTAATAGGGCTGCGAGGCGTCCAGATCGTAGCTAGCACCGCTGTAACCGAACATCCAGCCGCCGCGCCAGTTTTCGGTATTCGGATCGAACGCGCTACGCGTGGAATTCTCCACCTGATCTTTGATCTGTTTGCCGTAGATCGGATAGGCCTTGGCTATGCGCGCCGCCACCGGCAGGAAATGGTAAATATCGCCCATGGTGATGGGGCCCGGCGGAATGTGCGTGCCATAACGGAAACCGCGTATCGCCGCGAAGTCCGATCCCGCCGCCCAACGGAAGGCGTCCGTCAGAAAATTGTGCGATGAGCCTTCCACCACCGCCGGCATGTCTTCATGGGAGAAATTGGAACGATGCAGATCGATGGCGGTATAACCGACCACCGTGTCCACGGGGCGCAGCAGCGTCGTGGTATTGCCGCCTATGGTAACCGTTTGGCCCGGTACAAACGAGCCGGATACAAAGGGCTTGCGCACTTGCTTGACCTTGTAGGCGACAATTTTATTCTCGTCGATCTCGTCGGTAATGATATGCGGCTTCCAGCCCCAGGACGCGAGCTTGTGATTGGAGACCTTGAGCGTCAGCTCTCCCACCATGGTACCGTCTTGACCTTCCTCCACAATGAGGGTGCCGGCACCCACCACGATCGGCTTGATGGTCTTTTCGTGCATATCCGCAGACAGCACCACGTCCACGCCCGGATAGGTTTCCACCAGCATGATGGCATTGGCCAGCTCCAGTTCAGAGATCAGCACGATTACGTCAACCTTCTCGGTATTGCGCAAGAGGTCGATGTAATAAGGCAGCTCGGTGGCGCCGCTGGTGAACTTAAAGCCCTTGGTCACCCGCGGACCAATGGCGGCAATCCCGCGCCGCGAAGTGAAACCGAGTATGCCGACCTTGACGTTATTGATCGTCTTGATGCTATAGGGTGGTAACACCCGTTGCCCGGCCCTGTCGGGATAAGGCGTAGTGGGGTCTTCAGCGAGGGTACTGTAATAAAGATTCGCCGCCAAGGCATTCCAGTTAGCCAAAGGCGCATTGCCGTTGGTGCCGACAAACGTCTCCAAGAAACGATCAGTGCCATACAAAAAATCCCAGTTGCCCGGGGCGTGCGCCTGCACACCGAAGAGATTAAGCACATCGATCATGACCTGCCCGCGGCTGAACATGGCCTCGGCCGAGCCTTGCAAGGTATCGCCGGTGTTGATCAACAAAGTATTTTTGTAACCGCGTTGGCCACGAATCTTGTTGACGGTGGTCGCCACGCGCGCAAGCCCGCCTTCGAGATGGCCAGTACTGTCGCTACGCACGTTAGGGCGCGGCACCAGGTGACCGTGGATATCGCCGGTATGAATCAGGGTAACGGTGCCAGTGCCGGGGGTGGAATCATCGCCGGCCCACGCCGGTGCGATAAACAACGCCGCCATGGCAATAGCCACCATGGTCTTGATAGATTGCCTCATAAAAAACTCCTCTCTAGTGGTGATTTTCATTAGTATTTATTGTTGAGTCCGCTCTGCGCTATCACGCTGTACACATAGCGCGGGCCACACAGATTATTCCGGGACTATTCGCAGATACAATTGCCAGACGATGAACGGCGCATAACCCTGATAGAAGGAATGCCTCGGTGCCGAAACGCACACAACCCATAGGTTTCCGGTAAGATTCCCAGGCCAGAATCATTACTATATTATGGACTAACAATATGTTCGCCTGCGCACGGAGTTACCCATGGCTTTCGTGAGACGCTTTAATTACTTAGCGCAGTGCCTAGCACTACGCTTCAAAAGGTGTGGCGTTCGTACCAACATTCCTGATTTTCAATCCGCTCATCAAAGGGAGATGTATCCTATGCCAGTCGCCTCTTTTGGAATATTTCGTCGTGCCCTATTCATATTATTGCCGGCCCTCTTTGCCAGCGCCTGCACCACCGTGCCCGAAACCGGACGCTCGCAGTTGCTGCTCATCTCCGCGAGCGAAGAAAGCCAATTGGGGTTAAGTGAGTTCGATAAAGTCAAAAAGAATACTCCGCTCTCGAAGGACGCGGCCCAGACCAGCCAGCTGGAAAATGTCGGCCGGCGCATTGCGGCGGTAGCGCCCCTGCCCGATGCGCGCTGGGAATTTGTTTTGTTCGACAAGCCTGACACGGTTAACGCCTTTTGCCTGCCGGGGGGTAAGGTCGGCGTCTATAGTGGCATCCTGGCCATCACTCGGGATGAGGCCGGCCTGGCTACGGTCATTGCGCACGAGGCCGCGCATGCGGTGGCGCGCCATGGCTCCGAGCGTATTTCCCAAGGTCTTCTAGTACAGATGGGGGGCGTGGCGCTGTCGACGTCTATGCAAAGCCGTCCCGAATCCACTCAGAAGATGATCCTGGGCGCCTATGGCATAGGCAGCGAGGTGGGTCTGATGCTGCCGCACTCGCGCGACCAGGAACTCGAGGCCGATCACATCGGCTTGTTGTACATGGCACGCGCCGGGTTCGATCCGCGTGCGGCGGTCGCCTTTTGGGAACGCTTCCGCGCCTATAACCAGCAGCATGGAAACAAACCTATCGCGTTTCTAAGCACCCATCCCTTGGATGAACGCCGTATCGCCAAGTTGCAGGCGCTCATGCCGCAGGCGGAGGCCGAATACCGCCGCAGCCAGGGGCGCTGATACCCTTAACACCAATTACTACAACGAAAGCCCGATGATCACAACGAGCGTGCCAACAACATGGCGTCTTCGCGCCCGGCATGCGTCGGATAATAATTCTTGCGCACGCCGAGTTCATTGAACCCCATCTTGGTATATACGTGGAACGCGGCCTTGTTGGACGCCCGCACTTCGAGAAACGCCATGCGCGCATTGCGCCCGCGCGCCACGTCCAGCAGCAGGTCAATAAGCTGACTACCATAGCCGCGACCCTGGTAACGCGGCGCAATACAAATATTGAGCAGATGACATTCGCCTGCGCCCACCGACAGCAAACCGTAACCAAGTATGTCCTGGTCGCCTTCATACACCATGCAGGTATAACCGAAGCGCAGACAATCGCGGAAGATGCCTAAGGTCCACGGGAACTCGTAGGCGGCGTGTTCGATGGCCATGATGCGGTCCAGGTCGTCTTCGCACATGGGGCGCAGGCGCGGCGCCGGTGCCGCCGCCACCGCGCTCATGCTGGGGCCCGCATGACGGCGCGTGCCAGACACAAGTCTTCCCACGCCTTGCGCTTGTCCCCGGGCGTGCGCAGCAGGTAGGCCGGATGATAGGTGGCCACCAGCGGGATGCCTTGATAGGTGTGCTGGCGCGCGCGTAATTTTCCCAGAGGCAGATCGCTCTTGAGCAGGCTGTGGGCCGCGTGCCGGCCCAGCGCGACGATAACGCGCGGCTGTAAGAGTTGGATCTGACGCACCAAATAGGGCTCACAGCTTTCCACTTCCACAGGCTGTGGATCGCGATTATTCGGCGGCCGGCACTTAAGCACGTTGGCGATGTAGACCTCCTGACGCTTAAGGCCTAGGGCGTGCAGCATGGCGTTAAGTAACTGCCCGGCGGCACCCACAAACGGCTCGCCTTGCTTGTCTTCTTCCGCGCCCGGGGCCTCGCCCACAAACAGCCACTGGGCAGCGCGATGGCCGATACCGAACACCGTCTGGGTGCGAGTACAGTGCAACTCACAAAGGGTACAGGCAGCCACGGTCTGGGCCACGTCCTCCCAGCCCATGTGGCCCACGTCTAGCCCGTGCGCTACGCTGGGTAATGCCGCTGGCATAGTCCTGGCTTGAATAGGCGCGGACTCTGGTTCAAGGCTTGCAGCAAGCGCCGCCGGGATGGGCGCAGCAGGCAAGCGCGCGCGCCGCTCCCACACGGTGATACCCATGGCGGCCAGGTAGTGTCTGCGCAAGGTGTCGCCTGTTTCCATACAATCAGGATACCGCGGCCGGGCGGCGTTGCAAACTGGCATAGCCTGTTAAATATAGCGACATATATAATGCCTGGTTTGTAGTTTGTAGGGTGGGCATCGCCCACCAGCGTGCGCCAGCCGCAGCCACGTGTGGTGGGCGATGCCCACCCTACATCCACTATTTAAATAGGCGTCCCAGCCTGTGGATGCGCGCGCGCACTAGCGGCGATGAGTTTATTCAAGGCATTGAGATAGGCCTTGGCCGAGGCAACGACGATATCGGTGTCAGCGCCGTTGCCGTTCACAATGCGCCCGGCCTGTTCCAGGCGCACCGTGACCTCGCCCTGGGAATCGGTGCCGCTGGTGATGTTGTTCACCGAATACAACAACAACTGGGTGCCGCTGTTGACCACGGCCTCGATCGCCTTGAAGGTTGCGTCCACCGGGCCACTGCCCTCGGCGCCGGCGGCGCTTAAATCGCCGTTGACGGTTAAACTGAGGGTGGCATAGGGTTTAACACCGGTCTCGGAACACACGCGTAGCGCCACCAGCTGGTAATGTTCGTTATGTTCTAGACGCTCTTCCGTCACCAGGGCCTGCAGGTCATCGTCGAAGATGTCGTGCTTTTTGTCCGCCAGGTCCTTGAAACGCTCGAACGCGGAATTGAATTCCGCCTCCGACGCGAAATCGATACCGAGCTCCTTGAGGCGCGCGCCGAAGGCGTTGCGACCGGAATGCTTGCCGAGCACCATGCGGTTCGCCGCCCAGCCCACGTCTTCGGCGCGCATGATTTCGTAGGTCTCGCGTTTCTTGATGACACCGTCCTGGTGGATGCCGGATTCGTGGGCGAAGGCATTGGCGCCGACCACGGCCTTGTTCGGCTGCACTGCGAATCCGGTGATGTTGGAGACCAGACGGCTGGCGGCAACAATTTGCGTGGTATCGAGGCGGCTGTCGCAGGTAAACAGGTCGCGCCGCGTGCGCACCGCCATCACCACTTCTTCGAGGGCG
>JANOTM010000010.1:0-3572 GCA_031416355.1 Gammaproteobacteria bacterium | reverse complement strand
CGTACGGCGCTTTGGGCTGATTTACGCCGGCGCCCAAAAGAACATCGGCCCCGCCGGACTGACCATCGTTATCGTGCGCGCCGATCTGCTCGGCCAGACCGTGGCCGGCACCCCTTCCATGTTCGATTACAAGATCCACGCGGACAACGAATCCATGTACAACACCCCGCCAACCTACGCCTGGTACATCGCGGGGCTGGTGTTCCAGTGGCTCAAAGGTCGCGGCGGGCTGGAGGGCATGGCCGCCATCAACCGGCGCAAGGCCGAAAAACTCTATGCCTGCATCGACCAAAGCGGCGGTTTCTACCGCAATCCGGTGGAGACCAGCGTGCGTTCGTGGATGAACGTTCCTTTTACTCTCAAGGATGCGGCGTTGGACGAGCCGTTTCTCAAGGGCGCCAAGGCCGCGGGCCTGTTGCAGCTCAAGGGACACCGCTCAGTGGGCGGCATGCGTGCCAGCATATACAACGCCATGCCGGAAGAGGGCATTGCCGCCCTGGTAAAATATATGCAAGACTTTCAAAGCAAACAGGGATGAGCCGTGTTTAAAATTTTGACGCTGAATAATATTTCACCTCACGGACTGGCGCGCCTGCCGGCGGATACGTTCCAGGTCGGCGGCGACGTCAAGAATCCGGACGCGGTACTGTTACGTTCATTCAAGATGCACGACATGGACATACCCGCGAGCCTCAAGGTGGTAGGGCGCGCCGGCGCCGGCGTGAATAACATCCCCGTGGACAAGCTGAGCAAACTCGGCATCCCAGTGTTCAACGCCCCGGGCGCCAATTCCAACGCGGTAAAAGAACTGGTGATCGCCGGCATGCTCATGGCCATACGCCACATCGGGCCGGCGTGGGAGTTCGCGCGCAGTCAGACCGGCACCGATGCGGACATCGGCAAGGCGGTGGAGGCGGGCAAAAAAGACTTCGCCGGCTATGAACTGCCGGGGCGGACGCTAGGTGTCATCGGCCTGGGCGCCATCGGGCGCCTGGTGTCCAATGCCGCCATCGCCCTGGGCATGAAGGTCGTCGGTTTCGATCCCGGCCTAACGGTGGAAGGCGCCTGGCAACTGTCGGCGGACGTCAAGAAGGCCAATAGTGTGGAAGAGCTGTTGCGCCAGGTGGATTTCGTTACCTTCCACGTGCCGCTGATCGATGCCACGCGCAAATTGATCAACGCCGAACGCCTGAAGATCATGAAGGACGGCGTGGTGATACTGAACTTCGCGCGCGAAGGCATCGTCGATGACCAGGCAGTGAGCGACGCCATCAAGTCCGGCAAGGTGTACGGATACGTGTGCGATTTTCCCAGCAATCTGTTAAAGAACCACGCGCGCGTCATCACTTTGCCGCACTTGGGCGCGTCCACCGCCGAGGCCGAGGACAACTGCGCCATCATGGTGGCCGACCAGTTGCGCGATTTTCTCGAGAACGGCAATATCCGTCATGCGGTGAATTTTCCCGATGTGGTGGCGCCCCGGGAATCCGCCTACCGGCTGGTGGTGGCCAACGCCAACGTGCCTAATATGCTAGGGCAGATTTCCACCGCCATGGCCGAGGCCGGCCTCAATATCCACGATATGGTCAATCGCTCGCGTGGTGACCTGGCCTACACCGTGGTGGACGTGGACAGCCCGGTGCCGGAAAAGGTCCGCGCGCACATTGCCGCCATCGCCGGTGTCATGATGGCGCGCATCCTCTAATATGCAGTACGCTGCCTAAGAGCTATTATTGACGCCGGTATGAGCGACCAGTTACAGCAATTGCGACAACTGCGTGTACGCATCGACTCCCTGGACGAACGTATCCAGGAGCTGATCAGCGAGCGCGCACGCTGCGCGCAAGAAGTCGCCACCGCCAAACAACTCTCCGGTGACAAGGTTTTTTACCGCCCGGAGCGCGAGATCGATGTACTACGGCGTGTGCTTAAACGCAACCACGGACCGTTGTCGAGCGAGGAGATGGCGCGCTTGTTCCGCGAAATCATGTCCGCCTGCCTGGCCCTGGAATCGCCCTTGCAAATCGCCTTCCTCGGCCCGGAGGGCACGTTTACGCAGGCGGCGGCGCTCAAGCACTTCGGGCATTCGGTGAGCACCGTTCCATTCAATGCCATCGATGAGGTGTTCCGTGAAGTCGAGTCCGGCGCGGTGCAGTTTGGGGTCGTGCCCATAGAGAATTCCACCGAGGGCGTCATCAACCATACCTTGGATATGTTTGTGAATTCCCCCTTGCACATCGCCGGCGAAGTGGAGCTGCGCATCCACCATCACCTGCTGGGTAAGGGTAAATCTCTCAAAGGCAGAAAAAAGGTCGTGTCCCACCACCAGTCTCTGGCCCAGTGCCGCGAATGGTTGGATGCCAATTTGCCGAAGCTGGAGCGCGTTGCCGTGAGCAGCAACGCCGAGGCCGCGCGCCTGGCGAGTAAGGACAGTAAACTTGCCGCCATCGCCGGTAGTTCGGCCGCGGACATTTATCGCCTGAATTTTTTGGCAAAAAATATCGAAGACGAGCCCGACAACACCACGCGCTTTCTTGTTATCGGCAAGCTCGACGCGCAGCCGAGCGGCGTCGACAAGACCAGCCTGCTGATTTCAGGCCATAACCGCGCCGGCGCCCTGGCCGCGTTGCTGGCGCCGTTTTCGCGCAATAATATCAACATGACGCGCATCGAATCGCGGCCGTCGCGCAAGGGCCTATGGGAATATGTGTTCTTCCTCGACATCGACGGCCACGTCAAGGATGAACCCGTCGCCCGGGCGCTCGCCGAGCTGGAGCAAGAGGTAGCATTTATGAAGTTCCTCGGATCCTATCCGAAAGCGGTGCTCTAGCCATGTCCATCGACATATTGCAACTCGCTGTTCCCGGGGTGCGCGGCCTGCTGCCGTATCAGCCGGGTAAACCTCTCGCCGAGCTCGAGCGCGAATACGGTGTGCGCAATGCCATCAAGCTCGCGTCCAACGAGAATCCCCTCGGACCCAGCCCCAAGGCGCTTGCCGCCGTTACCGCGTTGTTACCGGAACTGGCGCGCTATCCCGACGGCGGCGGGTTCGCGCTTAAGCGTGCGCTGTCTGAAAAGCTGCAAGTAACCGCGGCGCAGATCACCCTGGGCAACGGTTCCAACGACATATTGGAGTTTTCCGCACGCGTATTTGTGAACCCCGGTGATGAAGTGATATTTTCCGCGCACGCGTTTGCCGTTTATCCCATCGTCACCCAGGCGGTAGGCGGACGCGCCGTTATCACACCGGCGCAACACTGGGGCCACGACCTCGCCGCCATGCAGCGCGCGATAAACCCTGCTACCCGTTTGATCTTTATCGCCAATCCGAACAATCCCACCGGCACCTGGCTGAGCCAGGCGGCGCTGCGCGGCTTTCTCCACGCCGTACCCGAACGCGTCATGGTGGTGCTGGACGAGGCCTACTTCCATTATGTGGAAGAACCGGACTATGCCGATGGCATGGCGCTGCTGCGGGACTATCCGAACCTGATTGTGGCGCGCACCTTTTCCAAGGCCTATGGTCTCGCCGGCCTGCGCGTGGGCTACGGCGTTTCCAACGACCGCGTCGC
>JANOTM010000009.1:0-5320 GCA_031416355.1 Gammaproteobacteria bacterium | reverse complement strand
GTGGCATACACCGGTTTTCGATAAACCGGACACGACTCTGAGTCTCCCGCACTGCATTGTTTTCTGGGTTAATTGCCCCGAGTCAATCTTAGTGTTCTCACCAATAGCTTTATTCTGCGGAATCTCCAATTTTTGGTAATGTCGTGCGTGGGACACCTCCGAGCAAAAAATGGTTTAGTTGGAATTTTTAAAAACCTAGCTTTTGTTGGATCCTCATTTGCGTACACTACTGCCATCGAGTGTAAGTCGCAGCCTACTGAAATCCTCGTGGCTGATTTTTTGCCGGTGCCGAGTAACGCGGCGCCCATGGCATAGATAATTTATAGATGCGCCCCGGTCGGGACTGTGAGCGATTTCAGTTTTTAGTAGCTCATGGCTGCTGTCTGGTTGAATTCTTTTTTACGCCGGCGGTTGTATGTTTTTCCGGTTTCGCTATGTCGCCGGCGTTTTTGTCTTTACTGTATTTTTGGCACGCCAAATGCCCGGCGTTTTGTTCATAGAAACAATCCACGATTTCGTTTTGAACATTAATTTTATTCTGAGAACTCTCCACTCCCGCCGCGTAGACCGGAGCGCTACATACAATTACACTTAGTAAAACCACACTCCACACCTCGTTACCTTGCGTTAGCCTTGACATTGTCCACCTCCGTTAAGCGCTGCAATTAATAGGCAATGATTTAAAACGAACCCGTTAGACCGAGTCGGCTTCCACTAAAGTCTGTAGGCCGAATTTCGCAGTGGCCACATAAGCTGACGCCATGCTCGATGCCCGTATCGCAGCCCGCGCAACTGGCTCCTCGAATAATTTATAAACGGCAGCTGTATTTATCCCCAAAATCGGCTCCTGTTATGGGGATTTTGAGAAGATATCGCTGGGACACCGCGGTATGAAAAAGGGTTTAATAAGCCCGCCAGTGGGTGGGCTTGATGGCCTGGAAAGGGGTTGGACTGGCCGGCTGGCACCCTATACAATGAAAACTCACACAAGTGCATCCGAACTAAACCAAGCACATAATCGCGGTGTCTACAGCATGACTATCGTGACAGCGCTGGACGACACCGTCTTGGTGACGGCGTTTGTCGAGGGCGATGAACAAGCTTTTAAGGAATTGGTGCGTCGTCATCAGACGCCACTCTATGGTTTTGTCTGGCGGCAGGTGCGCAACCATGCGGAAACGGCCGATTTATGTCAAAAGGTCTTTCTCAAGGTGTTCCTCAAGGTCCGAGGATTCCGCGGCGACTCGTCGTTTCGAACCTGGCTTTATCAAATTGCGCTCAACGAGTGCAAGAATCATTTCCGTTCCAAAGAACGTGAGCGCCTGGACGATGTCGAGATCGATAGCTTGCCCCTCATGGATTGCCCGGCGGACACCCACACTGAGTCCGTACAGGAGAGCCGAATACTCCGGGCCGCAATCGATGCTTTGCCGGAGAAACAGCGACACACGCTGGAGCTTCGTTTTTACCAGGAATGTACGTTCGCAGAGATTGCCGCGGCCATGAGCTGCCCGGTGGGCACCGCGAAGGCGAACTATCATCATGCCATCACTGCACTGCGCAAGCGCATGCGAAGACCAGGACCAGGACCATGACCATCAAGGATGCAGAGTGCCGGAACGCGCACGACCAGCTCGTCGATTCAATTGAAAACGAGCTCGATAAAACACAACAACAGGCGCTGGCGCGGCATCTTGAGACCTGCGCAAATTGCCGCGCGGAATTGAAAGCCCTTGAACACCTGCGTGAATCGCTTGCCCACCAACACGTGCCGGATCCGGGAGCGGCGTTCTGGGAGAGCTTCCCTGATCGGGTATGGCAGGCGCATCAGTCCGAACACACCGCAACGACCCGCCGTGATCGTGACGATGGGCTTCAGCGTCTGCGCGTATGGCTACAACTCGCTCTCACCCCACGGTTCAGCGTAGTAGTCGCTACGGCGTTTACTTTAATCGTCGGACTAACATTGTTTTTCACCTTCGAATCTCCAGGCGCACCCAGTATCGCAACGTTTCAAGCGAACATAAGAGATACCGAAGGCCTGGCGCTGCTCGCGCGCCGTAGCGTACCCGAGCTAGCGGCGGAAAACCGGTATGGATTCTCGGCCACACCGAATTCGGTCAACTTTTTTCGCGTGGGCTACTGGTATGCCGAGTCGCTGGCCTATACCGCTGGCGGTGATATCGAGTCAGCGCGCCGGCGCCTTGCGGCGATGACCGAGCTACTGGGCGCCACCTCGCCCAACCTGTCCGCCCTCGCCCGGGATAAACCCTCGCTTACACACATCGCGGCGTTCGAGCCAGAACTCATCCGGCTCGCAGCGGGCGCACGCTCTACCGCCCTGTTTCAGGCCGGCGGCCAGCTGGTAAACCTTACATTAGCGGTAGCGGCACGCGATGGGACGATATTGCGGGCGGCGGCGCCGGACATCCTGCGCCTGCGTCGCACACTCGAAACTGCGGGGGCACCGCCGGGGGCACTGCGTGATCTGGCGGCGCTCGCGGAACTACTGGCCGGCCATGACCTTACCGAGCGCGAATACGCACAAGCGGCGGCGCTGCTTCGCGATATCCAGCTGGTGCTGAATTCTTAAAAACACCTATCGAATGAAAACGCCGCACCAAGCTCACCCTCATCCCCACTCTACTCCCGGGGTAAGAAGGGATTTAACACCCCTACCCAGGAACCCGGCCCCAGGCCGCACGCCCCCACCTTCTCCCTCCGGTAGAAGGTGGCCCGCAGGGCCGGATGAGGGAAGAGACCGCACGTTGCCGAGATACCATTCGCGACATGGCAGGTTGTGCGGTCTCTCGCTACTGGTCGGCCTGCTGGCGGCATGGGCCGCTGCCGGTGTAGCCCAAGACCTGAACCCGCGTGAGCGCATCGATTTCTGGCAGCAGAACTTCACCGAGGTTACACCCGATGCCCATCCGCGCGTCGCGCGGGCGCAGCGCATTTTCACGCGCTTGGTCCAAACCGCCGGTCATCGTCCTGGGGTAGAACCGCGGCTGCACGTCATTCGGGAGGATACGCTGAGTACATCGCTCCCCATTGCGATCCCGGACGGTTGGGTGGTGATATCCCAACGCGTGATCGATTTTTGCTACCGGACGCCCAAGCAGGGCGATGATCGATTAGCGTTCGTGCTGGCGCACGAGATTGCCCATCATATGGAAAACGATTTTTGGCACATGAAATTCTTTCAGGCGCTGGATGATTCCCAGAAACGCGGCAGTGACAAAAAACTTCTCCG
Source organism: Gammaproteobacteria bacterium (assembly GCA_031416355.1). Classification (GTDB taxonomy): domain Bacteria; phylum Pseudomonadota; class Gammaproteobacteria; order Acidiferrobacterales; family UBA6901; genus JANNJF01. Next base: position 2,067 of record JANOTM010000009.1, on the reverse strand, counting down.
CGAAGTGCGTGACATCGCCGCGCTTACCGACAAGGTGCTCGCCAAAGAATTGCGCGCCGACGAACTCGGCATCACTTATCTCACCATGGCCGGTTTCGATCCACGCGCGGTGCTGGGCGATGCCAAAACCAGCGACTTCTTTCACGAGTGGATCGTCACCCTCGATCCCACGCGGTTAGGTGCACAAAAAGCGCATACGCATCCCGATCCGTCCCAACGGGTCGCGACGGTCCAGGCGCGCCTACGACAGGTCGCGGATCAAGCCGGTCTCTTCAATCTCGGCCTGGTACTCTATCAAGCCGGTGATTACCGGCGCGCGGCGTTGGCATTCGCCGAGTTTCGCCGTTATTTTCCGGGACGTGAAGTACACCATAACCTGGGCACCGCCTACCACCAGCTCGCACTCCAGCAATGGCGGCCGCTGGCGACAAAGCGTGGCGAGCCACTGTTCCAACTGTCCGTGGCCATCGACCCGCTCACCCGCGCCTACAGCAATAGCCGGGGTTCTCCGGAAAACAGCACCACACTGTTCGAGCGGCATATCACCGCCGCCATAGAACAGTACCAGGTCGCGATCAATCAGGATTCCACCTATTTACCGACGTTTCGCAATCTCGCCAGCGCCTACATCGTAAAAGGTGAACCGTACAAGGCCATTGCCCTACTGCAGGATGCGCTGAAGTTCGCACCCAAGGACGCCGCGGTACTGAACAATCTGGGCGTGGCTTTTTTCTATGCCAAGAACTCGGCCGAGGCGCGCAATTATCTCGCCGCTGCCGTCAAGGCCGATCCAGCCTACGACGCCCCAGTGTTCAATCTGGCAACGCTGGCGCATCAGCAAGGCGATGCCGCCGACGCATCACATTACTGGAAAAAGTATCTGGAACGCGATGCCAACAGCGATTGGGCGATGGTGGCACGCACTCGCCTGGGCATAAGCACACCCGACGCTGCGCGCGCGACCCATCCCGGGCCGGAATCGCTGGCAGGTCTTGAAATAGGCGCCTATGATAGCGAGGTGCCTGCAAGTTGGGGCAAAGCGAAGACCAAGACATTCCCCTTGGAAACGGTACCCACACGACTCGCGCGCTATCCGAACGGACTCATAACCGTGTCGCAAGGCGATGAAATCCGCCAGATCGTAACCTCCTCATTGTATGGAGGCGCGAGCGGACGCGGCGTTAAGATCGGACAGAAGCGCTATGAGGTGGAGGCGCGCTATGGCGCGCCGGGCCTGGTTCTGGCGACAACCACCGGCGCAAACCTAATGTATCCGCACCACGGCATCACCTTCACGTTGCAGGACGATCGCGTCACAGCCTGGTTGCTCTACTGGGACTGAACAAGCACTGCTACTACTGAAGCTGCTTACCGACATAGAGATTCATAAAAAATAATTCCCATGAAATTTCCCTCGCGCACCGATTTATCCCACCATGGCATTCCAGGCACCTTGCTGTTGATTGCGGTACTGGCTGCATCTCCTTGTCTCGCCGAAGAAACCGCGACCAGCCTCGAAAGGCTCGACACCGGCCGGGAACACATGACACATGGGCGTTTTACCGAAGCCGCGGAGTCCTTCGAAGGTGCGGCGCAATACTATGCCAAAACCCGTAACGATGAAGGTCGGCTGCGCGCCATGCAAGCACTTACCGAGGCACGACTAGGGCTGGGTCTGCACGATCAGGCCATCATCGAACTCAAACAGGCCCTGGCAATGGCCGAGACCAAGGGCGACAGGCGTTGGGCCGCCCTGCTCCAGGCACAACTGGGTAATGCCTATCTCAAGTCGGGGAACGTGGACGCGGCGCGTCCCTTGCTAGTTACGGCACTGGCGGCGGCACGTGCCCAACAATACCCGGCGTTCACCGCTACGGTGCTAAACGATCTCGGGGCATTACATCGTTTGATGCATGATAACGCAGCGGCACGCGATGTCTTGGATGAGGCGCGCCACCTAGCGCAAGAAACGAATGACAATTCCCTGATCTTAAGGACATGGCTTAACGCCGCCGCGTTGGCCCTGGAGATGGATGAACCGGGCCGCGCCTATGAAATGGCCCAAGT
>JANOTM010000008.1:0-14622 GCA_031416355.1 Gammaproteobacteria bacterium | reverse complement strand
GTGATGCGCACGTCCAGGCCGGCCTGCAAGGATGTGAGCGTCATGGCCAGCCCTTGGTTGAACGCCATGGACAACTGCGTACCCGTGGTCTGATAGGGCGTGCCGTACATGCGCGGCGTTTTACCCAGGTCCGGCATATTGAGTATCAAAAAGTGCCTAGCGCCGGCATTGGTAAGATTCAAGATGGCGGTGGATACATTGCCGAGCGCTCGGCCTATGGCCGCCGGCGCGTTAAAAGTGGCGGGATTTTGCAGACCCTGCAACAAATCATTGGGTCCGGCCCAAATCACATAGAGGCCGCGGAGGTCGGCGTGGCGCGTGCCGAGCAGGTAGCGCTGGACCTGGCCGAGCATCCCGGTCAGGGAGCTGCCCGGGATAGGACCGCCGTTGGTGGCATTGAAAATATTATCAAAGCCAGTAGTGGCGCCACCCTGGGCGTAGTTGTTGTCGTTCGTCACCGGCAGGCACAGCAAGGGTGCCAGGTATTGCACCGCCACTGGCCCATTGGAAAAACGATGATTGGAATAAGGTGGGGGCGGGTAGGCTACGCCGCTGATTTTGGGGATGTTGCCGGGGTCGGACAGGCTATCACCAAACGTGTAGAGCGCTGAAAACCCGGTGGCAGTAACACTGGCGGGAACTAAAAGGATAACTAATAGGAATAGGCGGCGCATGAGGTTACTCCATTTTATTTATTGCTTTCCAGTTTTCACGGGCGGCGCGTGGACTCCACTCCACTCCAAAATTCCCATAGTGGAATGCGGTTCTAACCCGTAGGGGTGAGGATAGCAAATGCTGCTGATAGTTGTAATGCGGGAGAGCCCATGGGACGTTTCGATGAATGGATGAGCAAGAAGCGGGGTGATCACGAGGTTGCGAAACAGTCGGGGAAGTCGCGGTCCGGTTATATCGCCCACCCTGTGGGCTTGAAGCAGCAAGGCGTACCGGCCGATCTGCTGCGTGCGCGCAACATAAACCCGCCTATAAGGCGGGGATCGGCATTTCTTCAAATCCTTGTGTTTGGCTCCCCGGGACGGACTCGAACCGCCGACCCAGTGATTAACAGTCACTTGCTCTACCGACTGAGCTACCGGGGAAGAAGGGGGCGTATAGTACTGAGCGGGGCCAGGCCGGTCAAGGACAGTGGTCGTGCAAAACTTGCTTGCAACTTAACTTACAGCCGGAGACGGACAGGTGAGCGCTGCTTTTTTGGCGGATATGCGGGAAATACGCGGGCGGCCAGTCCAGTAGAGAATGATGGCCCGGGCTCTGTTTGGCGCGTTCGGAACACAAAAGGTAAAGGTTCCGCGCTTGCCACTGAAACCGTCGGGACGATAATCGACATAATCATTAAGGTTAGAACCGCTACCCGAAAGCCCTGCCTGCAAGGTCACCCCCGTCAAAGCTTGCTGAACACGAATAATCTGTTCGTCCCCATCCACCGTATGATTATCGTTTTGGTCGACAAACACTATCCAGCCCTCATGCCATGGCGAGTCGCTGGTGCAGCGACTGCCATCGCGGCTTTTACACAGCAGCACGCGCTGGCCGCGCTTAATGGCTTCGCTGCGAGCCAGATGCAAATGCGTCATCAGTTCATTGACCTGGGTAGTGACGCGAGTACTCGCGACCAGATGACTGACTGCAGGTATGGCAACTGTGGCCACGGTGCAGAGCACCGCCAGGGTGGTCAGGGCATCGAACAGGGAGTAGGCGCGCTGGCCATGGACCTTGGGCTGGGTGTGGCTATGACTGACTATGTCATGCGCTGAGGCGTCCATGCCGGCACATTCCTTTACTTTAATAAGAGCATTGACGTTTCGGTTTTAGGCGGTACGCGTTTCGTGCCGTATCCACCTGAGCACTATTATGCGTATTTTTGCGTGCCCCACAAGCCACCCATTACCGTATTGAGGTTGTATTTTCCACCTTATTTTGTGTAGACGTGGTAGATTATCATCATATTTCGATGCGCCCGAACAAACTCTGCAAGCGATCCAGCGCAGTATTCAAATTATCCATGCTCGTGGCATAGGACAAACGCATATGGCCCTCGGCGCCGAACGCCGAGCCCGGCACCAGGGCGACACCCGTTTCATTCAAAATAAATTCCGCCAGTTCGGTGTCATTATTGATACCTTCGATGGCATTGATAATCTGTTGCACGGAAGGAAACGCATAGAATGTTCCCTGGGATGGCAGGCAGCGCATACCTTGGATGGCGTTGAGGCGTGCCACCACGTGATCGTGGCGCGACCGGAATGCGCGCAGCATGGGCTGCATGCAGGCTTGATCCCCGTTCAAGGCCGCCGCCGCTGCCACCTGGGCGATGGACGTAGCACCCGAGGTGCTTTGGGACTGGATATTTTTCATGGCGGTCATGAGGAGTCGGGGTCCGGCGGCGTAACCAATGCGCCAGCCGGTCATGGCGTAGGCCTTGGAGACACCGTTGAGTACAATGGTGCGATCAGTGAGGTCCGGGCAGGCGTTGAGAATATTACAGAAGGGTGCTCCCGACCATAGGATATGTTCGTACATGTCGTCGGTGGCAATGAGCACGTCCGGGTATTTGCGCAGTACCTCGCCCAGACCTTCCAACTCGGCGCGGGTATAGACGCTGCCCGTGGGATTGGACGGGCTGTTAATGACCACCAGTCGGGTTTTGTAACCTATGACTGCGTCGAGCTGCTCGGGCGTGATCTTAAAGCCTTGCTGTATGCCGGCCTGAATAATAACCGGTGTGGCATCGGCCAGTAATACCATGTCCGGATACGATACCCAGTAGGGTGCCGGGATGATGACCTCATCTCCGGTATCCAACAGGGCCTGGGTGAGATTGAAAAAACTTTGTTTCCCCCCCACAGATACCAGGACTTGGTCCAGGGTAAAGTTCAGACCATTGTCACGTTGGAATTTATCCACGACCGCCTGTTTGAGAGAGGGGATGCCATCCACTGCAGTGTATTTGGTAAATCCATCGCGTATGGCGCGGATGGCAGCTTCTTTGATGTGTTCCGGCGTGTCGAAATCCGGCTCGCCCGCGCCCAGGCTGATGATGTCCTTACCCTGGGCCTTGAGTTCTTTTGCGCGGGCATCCACGGCCAGGGTAGGGGAAGGTTTGATGCGCTGGACGCGAGCCGACAGGCGGATCTTAGGCAAAGTATTCTTCCCGAATGGTATGTGCAAAGTGCGGTAATATACCTGTATGCGTGATTTAACCAAAGCCCATGAGTCAAAAATTCAAACTTCTTAATCCTTTCCAGCCGGCCGGGGATCAGCCCCAGGCGATAGAGGCGCTGGTCCACGGCCTGGAGGCTGGCGAGGCGTTTCAGACCTTGCTCGGTGTGACCGGGTCGGGCAAGACCTATACCATCGCCAATGTGGTGGAGCGTCTGCAGCGCGCAACCTTGATCATGGCGCCCAACAAGACCCTGGCGGCCCAGCTCTATGCCGAGATGCGCGACTTTTTTCCGCACAATGCGGTGGAGTATTTCGTTTCCTATTACGACTACTACCAGCCCGAGGCCTATGTGCCGTCATCGGACACGTATATCGAGAAAGACGCCTCCATCAACGAACACATAGAACAAATGCGCCTGTCGGCCACCAAGGCGCTGCTGGAGCGGCCGGACGCTATTATTGTCGCCACGGTGTCGGCCATATACGGTCTGGGTGATCCTAAATCCTACCACGGCATGATATTGCACCTGCGCGTGGGGGCGATCATGGACCAGCGCTCCGTCCTTCAGCGTCTGGCCGAGTTACAGTACACGCGCAACGACTACGAGCTGCACCGCGCTACTTTTCGAGTGCGCGGGGATGTCATCGATATCTTCCCGGCTGATTCGGAGCGTATAGCGATCCGTATCGAATTATTCGGCGATGAAATCGAGGGCCTAAGTGAGTTCGATCCCCTAACCGGTGAGGTGCTCCATCGCATCGCGCGTGCCACGATCTACCCGTCATCCCATTACGTCACCCCCCGGGCAACGGTGCAGGCTAGTATCGAAAAAATCAAAGACGAGTTGCGCCAGCGCCTAGAGCAGCTACGTAGTCTGGATAAGCTGGTAGAGGCGCAGCGCCTGGAGACCCGCGCGCGTCTGGATATCGAGATGCTGCAGGAGCTGGGGTATTGCTCCGGCATAGAAAATTACTCGCGCTATCTTTCCGGGCGCAGCGCCGGTGAGCCGCCACCCACCCTCATCGACTATTTGCCCAAGGGCGCGCTGCTGGTCATAGACGAAAGCCACGTCACCGTGCCGCAAATCGGCGGCATGTACAAGGGCGACCGCTCGCGCAAGCAGACGCTAGTGGAATACGGCTTCCGTTTACCCTCGGCCCTGGATAACAGGCCGCTGCGCTTCGAGGAGTTCGAGGGCCTGATGCCCCAGACCATCTTTGTTTCCGCTACCCCTAGCGCGTATGAACTAGACCATTCCAGCAGTGTGGTGGAGCTGGTGGTGCGGCCCACCGGTCTGGTGGATCCGCCGGTGGAGATCCGCCCGGTGGCCACCCAGGTGGACGACTTGTTATCGGAGATCCGCCGCTGTACCGGTATCAATGAACGCGTGCTGGTCACGACCCTAACCAAACGCATGGCCGAGGATTTAACCGAGTATTTCACCGAACACGGGGTGCGTGTACGCTATCTGCATTCAGATATCGACACCGTAGAGCGGGTGGAGATTATCCGCGACCTGCGTGCCGGGGTGTTCGATGTGTTGATAGGCATCAATTTGCTACGCGAGGGATTGGATTTGCCGGAGGTATCCCTGGTGGCCATTTTAGATGCCGACAAGGAAGGCTTCCTGCGCTCCACCCGTTCCCTGATACAGACCATAGGCCGCGCCGCCCGCCACATCCACGGCAAGGCCATACTCTATGCCGATCGCGTTACCGATTCCATGCGCCGCGCCCTGGATGAAACCGATAGGCGACGCGAAAAGCAGATAGCGCACAACCTGGCCCATGGCATTACCCCACTAGGCATCGTGAAGGCGGTACGGGACATTATCGAAGGCGTGTCCTACCCCAAAGCGTCGCGCGGCAATGCCCATCAGGCACTACTGGCCGCGGAAGACGCCGCCGAATATGCCGCTTTGGCACCGCCGGCCTTGAGCCGCTTGCTGGGCAAGCTGGAAAAGGAGATGTTTGCCCATGCCAGGAACCTAGAGTTCGAACAGGCCGCGGCCCTGCGTGATCGTATAGAAATGATCAAGGCGCGCAACCTAGGGGTGACCAAACTCGCCACTACCGTACCCGACCCCGATTTATAGAAATAGTTTAAAGGATTTATAGCAATAGAAAGCTTGCGGAAACCGGATATTAGACGATACTTAAATTTAACCTTTCACGCCCCTGCAGTTGGGCATAACTATTGCATATCCACGTTTGAGATAGGAAGGGTTCAACATGCAGGTGGTCCGAAACAAGGGCATGTTGATGCAGGAAGCCCATTTTTATAGCTACCGATAAGGAATAATCGCCCCCTCCATAACGTTAGTAGTGATTCATGGGTTGTATGGCAACCCATGTACTGGAGGTTTAAATGGGTGTCATACTGAAAAGCACTGTTTTCCGCGCCGCAATAATTATTTTCTCGTTCTGGTCTATTCCCGCCATGTCGGCTGCAACCAAAACCCTTACCTGGGCCGGGTGCAGCATCTCCAAAAACGCCTTTATGGCCGAGATGGCCGATGCCTATCAAAAAAAGACCGGGGTAACCATCGATTTCAAAGGCGGCGGCGCCACCAAGGGCATACGCCAAGTATCGTCACGGGAAGTACGCATAGGCGGAACCTGCCGGCACATCATGGAAGACCCCAAGTCCAACATGACGATACGGGAAGAGCGTCGCGTGCAACTGGTACCAGTTGCCTGGGATGCGCTGGTGGTGATCGTTCACAAAGATAACCCCGTGGACAATATGACCCTGGACCAGCTACGGGATTTATACAAAGGCAGAATCACCAACTGGAAGCAACTGGGCGGCAAGGATGCGCCGGTGGAGTTATATGTGCGTACCGGCAAGATCTCCGGCGTCGGCCGTACCCTGCGGGAAATTCTGTTTGCCAACTATGATGAAGAATTTGTCGCGACACATGTAGCCGAGGAGTCGGCCACCCTGGAAAAAGATATGGTGACCAACCCCAATGGCGTCGGTATGACGGGCATCAGCAGCGCGCGCAAGCTTACAGGTGTGGCGAAAATTCTTAGACTGGAAGGCAAAGAACCCAGTTTCGAGAATATACGCGACGGCAAGTATCTGCTTTACCGCCCGCTCTATATGGTGACCCACCTGCAGGACAACGACCCCGAAGTCAAACGCTTTATTAATTTTGTCATGGGTTCGGAAGGCAAGGAGATCATGCGCCGCGTGGGCACGGTGCCGTACGAGGACGCTATTTCCCTGTGGCTCAAGTACATCGAGCAGCAGAACAAGGCCCTGACCCGTGCCATGGCTAGAGCCGAAGAGAGCGAGGCCAAACTGGTTAATAAGAAGTAGTAAAGCGGTTTGTGCTTGAGGGCGCCCGAGGAACTGTGCTATTTTGCCGGTCCTTGTACAACGGGCGCGTAGCTCAGTGGTAGAGCACTACCTTGACATGGTAGTGGTCGGTGGTTCGATCCCACTCGCGCCCACCAGATTCCATCCCATTCCGTAGGCCGTGCCGGCTACAGGGTGCGATAGAAGTGACTTTACGCGGCCCCTCGTACAGGTCGCCACTGAAGGAAGAGAGCGTCACCCATGCCAGTCATCACCCTGCCGGACCGCAGTCGCCGGGAATTTCCCCATACCGTCACCGTTGCCGAAGTCGCCGCTGCCATAGGCCCCGGCCTAGCCAAGGCCGCCCTGGCGGGCAAGGTCAATGGTAAATTGGTGGACACGTCTTTCCCCATAGAGCAGGACGCCGATCTTGCTATTGTCACCGAGCGTGATCCCGAGGGCCTGGAGGTCATACGCCATTCGAGTGCGCATCTGTTGGCGCACGCGGTTAAGGAGCTATATCCAGAGGCCCAGGTGACCATAGGCCCGGTAATAGAAGACGGCTTCTACTACGATTTTGCCTATACTCGCGGGTTCACCGAAACCGACCTGCGCGCCATCGAAACCAAAATGACCGAGCTGTCCAAGCGTGAGATTGTGGTCCAGCGCGAGCTCATGGCACGCGAGGCCGCCATCGTCTTTTTTCAAAACCTCGGCGAGGCGTACAAGGCCGAGATCATCGGCGACATTCCGGCCGGGGAGCAGATATCGCTCTATCGTCAGGGCGAGTTCATCGACCTGTGCCGCGGACCCCATGTGCCTAATACGGTCAAGCTCAAGGCGTTTAAGCTCATGAAAGTGGCCGGCGCCTACTGGCGCGGCGACTCGCGTAACGAAATGTTGCAGCGCATCTACGGCACCGCCTGGCCGGATAAAAAATCCCTGGACGCCTATTTACACCGTCTGGAAGAAGCGGAAAAGCGTGACCACCGCAAAATTGGCAAGGCCCTGGACCTGTTTCATTTTCAGGAAGAGGCGCCGGGCATGGTGTTCTGGCACCCCCGGGGCTGGCGGATTTACAACCAAATTATGCATTACATGGGCGCGCTCTGGGCGCAGCACGGCTACCAGGAAGTCCGTACCCCCCAAGTGGTGGATCGCAGCCTGTGGGAAAAATCCGGTCACTGGGACAAGTTCCATAGTGAAATGTTTGTCACGGAATCGGAAAAACGGGTGTACGCCGTGAAGCCCATGAATTGTCCCTGCCATATTCAAATCTACAATCAAGGTCTCACCAGTTACCGAGACCTACCCCTGCGTCTGGCGGAGTTTGGTTCCTGTCATCGCAACGAGCAATCCGGTGCCTTGCATGGCCTCATGCGTCTACGCGGTTTTGTGCAGGATGACGCGCATATTTTCTGCACCGAGGACCAGATGCAGTCGGAGATCGCCAATTTCATCGATCTGCTACACCAGGTCTATGGCGATTTCGGTTTCAAGGAGATTCAATATCGCTTGTCCACGCGTCCAGTAAACCGCCTCGGTTCGGATGCGAGCTGGGACCAGGCGGAACACGCCCTGGAGCAGGCGCTGAATGCGAAAAAACTTCCTTGGGACCTGCAACCCGGAGAAGGCGCATTTTACGGACCCAAGATCGAATTCTCCCTGAAGGACAGCATCGGACGCGTATGGCAGTGCGGCACCATCCAGGTGGATTTTTCCATGCCCGCACGCCTGGGGGCGTACTATATCGCCGCCGACGGCAGCAAGCAGGTGCCGGTCATGCTGCACCGGGTAATCCTGGGCTCGCTAGAGCGGTTTATCGGCATTTTGATCGAGGAGCACGCCGGCTCCCTGCCGGTCTGGTTGGCGCCCATTCAAGCCATCGCCCTCACGATTACCGACAAACAGGCGGAATATGCCAAAAATATGACCGAAACCTTGAAAAAACAGGGTTTCAGAGTGGAATCGGACTTGAGAAACGAGAAGATCGGCTTTAAAATCCGCGAGCATACATTACAGCGCATTCCGTATTTGCTGGTCATAGGTGAAAAAGAAGCGCTTAACGGGACACTGGCCGTACGCACGCGCACCGGTGAGGACCTCGGATCCCTGACGTTGGAGGCATTCCGGGCACGACTCACTTCGGACATCGCGAGCCACGGCTTTTCTACTAAATTGGAGGGTTAGACATCGCTGCAGAAAAAGAAACGCGCCTGAACGAACAGATCAGGGCGCCGGAAGTCAGGCTGATTGGTGCCGATGGACAGCAGGTGGGCGTGGTGCCCATCGCTACTGCCAGGCAAATGGCGGAAGAGGCAGAGATGGATCTGGTGGAAATTTCACCCAACGTCACGCCGCCGGTATGCCGTGTCATGAATTACGGCAAGTTCCAGTACGAAGAAAGCAAGCGCAAGCATGCGGCGAAAAAGAAACAAAAGCAGATTCAAGTTAAGGAAGTGAAGTTTCGTCCGGGAACGGACGTGGGGGATTATCAGGTCAAACTACGCAACCTGATACGTTTCCTAGAAGAAGGGGATAAAGCCAAAATCACATTGCGCTTCCGCGGTCGTGAAATGGCCCATCAGGAACTGGGTATGAAGTTGCTGAAGCGGGTCGAGGAAGACCTCAAGGAAGTCGGAATCGTCGAACAGTTTCCGCGCCTTGAAGGAAGACAAATGGTGATGGTCATTAGCCCCAAACGATAATCGCTCTGGTACAGAGGGATTTTTAATTAACTGTAGCGCTGTCGTCCGGTATTAACATCTTTAACCCACCGGCGCGGCGTGAGAATGCGGAGTTGAAGCAATGCCTAAAATCAAGACCAACCGGGGCGCCGCCAAGCGCTTCCGGAAAACCGCCAGTGGCGGTTACAAAACCGGCCATGCCTATGTTCGGCATATCCTCACCAAAAAGAGCACCAAGCGTAAGCGCCAGTTGCGCGGTACGACCATGGTGCACGCGTCCGACGTCGCCGGTATCCGGCGCATGTTGCCGTACATTTGAGGGGAGGATAAACCATGCCTAGAGTTAAACGTGGTGTTACCGCCCATGCCCGTCACAAGAAAGTACTGGGACGCGCCAAGGGTTATTTCAATGCACGCCGCAAGGTTTTTCGCGTCGCCAAACAGGCGGTCGATAAGGCCGGGCAATATGCCTATCGCGACCGGCGTCAGCGCAAGCGTCAGTTCCGCGCCTTATGGATCGCGCGTATCAATGCCGCGGCGCGTGAATGTGGTCTGAGCTACAGCCGTTTCATGAACGGCCTGAAGATCGCCAGCATCGAAGTCGACCGCAAGGTGTTGGCCGACATCGCCGTGCACGATAAGTCGGCGTTTGCGTCCCTCGCCGACAAGGCCAAGGCGAGTCTGCCCCAATAAGTCTGCATGAGGTCGTTTGATGGGAAGGGAAAGGCTGGTGCCTTTCCCTTTTGCATTATGCATTTTACGTTAAATGCTTGATGATAGGCGCACCGACCCCCCTCAATCCCACCCTCACCCCAACCCTCTCGCGCTAGGCAGGAGAGGGGGTGGATCCCCTCTCCCCGCATGTGGGGAGAGGGTTAGGGTGAGGGGTGATTGCTAAGGCATATCAAGCGCAGAAATGTTATTTAGCCAAGCACAATGATCGCACCATGAGCGCCACACTGCAGGAGCAATTGACCCAATTACTGAGCGAAGCCGGCCTAGCCCTGGCGCAAGCCGGCGACGTGGCCGCGGTGGAACAGCTGCGCGTGCATTATCTGGGCAAGAAGGGCATGCTCACCGAGCAGCTCAAGCAGCTGGGCGCGTTGCCGGCGGAGGAACGCCCGCGGGTGGGACAGTGGGTCAACGCCGCGAAAGAAACTCTGCAGGCGCAACTGAACGCCCGTCACCAGGAGTTGGAAAACACGCAACGCGCGGCGCAACTCGCGGGTGAGACCCTGGACGTGACCCTGCCGGGTCGCGGCTTAGGCATGGGCGGGCCGCACCCCGTTACCCGCACCCTGCGGCGTCTGGAAACGCTGTTTCAGCACATGGGCTTCGAGATCGCCGACGGCCCCGAGATCGAAGACGATTTTCATAATTTCGAGGCGCTCAATATACCGGCCAGTCATCCGGCGCGCGCCATGCACGATACGTTTTACTTCGATGCCCACACGCTGTTGCGCACCCATACCTCGCCGGTGCAGATACGCTATATGCAGCATAACAAGCCGCCGCTGCGTGTCATTGCCCCCGGGCGCGTCTATCGTTGCGATTCCGATGTCACGCATACGCCCATGTTTCATCAGATCGAAGGCCTCATGGTCGATACCGACGTCAGCTTCGCCGATCTCAAGGGTTTATTGCGCGATTTTCTCGAACGCTTCTTCGAGAAATCCCTGCGCGTGCGTTTCCGGCCGTCGTTCTTTCCGTTTACCGAGCCGTCGGCGGAGGCGGATATCGAATGTGTCATGTGCGGCGGCAGCGGCTGCCGTGTCTGCAAGCACAGCGGCTGGCTCGAGGTGCTGGGATGCGGCATGGTGCATCCGGAGGTGTTTCGTCACGTAGGTATCGACAGCGAACGCTATACCGGATTCGCCTTCGGTCTGGGCGTGGAGCGTCTCGCCATGCTGCGCTACGGCGTCAATGATTTGCGCCTGTTCTACGAAAACGACCTGCGCTTTTTGCAGCAGTTTAAATAAATAAGACGCGCACCCCATGAAAATCAGCGAACAATGGCTGCGTGAGTGGATACCGTTACGCCTTCCCACCCAGGCCCTGGCCGAGCGTCTGACCATGGCGGGTCTAGAGGTGGGTGCGATCACGCCGGTGGCGGCGGATTTGGCACGGGTGGTGGTGGGACAAATAGTCTCCGCCGAACCCCATCCCCAGGCAGACCGGTTGCGTGTGTGCCGCGTCAACGCCGGCCAAAAAAATGAACTGACCATTGTATGCGGGGCTGCTAACGCCGCGCCGGGTCTGAAGGTGCCGGTGGCCTTGCCCGGCGCGGTGCTACCCAACGGCACCGAAATCAAACAGACCACCATACGCGGCGTGGCGTCCAGCGGCATGTTGTGTTCTGCCGCGGAACTGGGTTTGGCAGAGACTTCCGACGGCTTGCTGATACTGGCGGCGTCGGCCAAACCGGGGATGACGATCAGAACCTGTCTTAAACTCGACGACCACCAGCTGGAAGTAGACTTAACGCCCAATCGCGGCGATTGCCTGAGCATCGCTGGGCTGGCGCGCGAATTGGCCGCCATCACCAAGACACCTTTAAAGAGACCCGTGATCAAGCCGGTGGCGGTGCGGGGCAAGGCCCGCCGCAAAGTTGTACTCACGGCACCTAAGGATTGCCCGCATTATGCCGGACGTGTCATCGAAGGCCTGGATCCGGCCGCCGTGACCCCGCTGTGGATGACGGAGCGCTTGCGCCGCAGCGGCATGCGCAGCATACATCCGGTGGTGGACGTGACGAACTACGTCATGCTGGAACTGGGCCAACCCCTGCATGCCTTCGATTTGAATAAAGTGGCCGGCGACATCCAGGTGCGCTATGGCCGTCGCGGGGAGAAGCTTGCGTTGTTGGATGGCAGCACTGCCAGTGTCGAAGCGGATACGCTGTTGATCGTCGATGCCAGCGGCCCTCTGGCCGTGGCCGGCATCATGGGTGGTCTGGCCTCGGCGGTGGCGGCGGACACCACCCAGGTATTTTTGGAAAGCGCCTATTTCCGTCCCGAGGCCATTGCGGTTTCCGCCCGCCGTTTAGGTCTGCATACAGAGTCGTCCCATCGCTTCGAGCGCGGTGTAGATCCGGCCCTGCAACGCCTGGCCCTAGAGCGGGCGTCGGCACTGATACTCGCCATGGCCAGTGGCCAGGCAGGGCCGGTGACTGAACAGAAGGTCGCTGCGGGCATGCCACGGCGGGCCGCCATCGTGCTAAGACATGCGCGCATCACCCGGTTGCTGGGGAGCGTGTTACCGGCAAAAACCATCGCCGCCATTCTCAAGGGTTTGGGCATGAGCGTGACCAAGACCGCCGCCGGTTGGCGTGTGACGCCGCCTAGCTGGCGGTTCGACATCGTGCGCGAGTGCGATTTGATCGAGGAGGTGGCGCGCATCACCGGTTATGAAAACTTGCCACCGCACCGGCCGCTTATGACCATGAATATGGGCGCGGTGCCAGAAGGGCGCATCGAGGAAGACCGGTTTCGGCAGATACTCATGGCGCGCGACTACCAAGAGGCCATCACTTACAGCTTCATCGACCCGGCCATACAGACCCTGCTGGAGCCGGACACCCGACCCATGGCCCTGGCCAATCCTATCGCGTCCGACATGGCGGTCATGCGGACCAGTTTATGGCCGGGACTGCTTAAGGCGATCCTTTATAATCAGAATCGCCAGCACGCGCGTATCCGTTTATTCGAAATAGGGCGCCGGTTTGTGCCCGGACCCGAGGGGGTACAAGAGGAACGCATGCTGGCGGGCGCCATTACCGGTTCGGTCATGAGCAAACAATGGGGTGTTCCCGAACGCGGGGTGGATTTTTACGACATCAAGGGCGACGTGGAGGCACTGCTAGCGGCCACCGGTCGCGGTGGGCGACTGAGTTTTAAACCGGTTACGCACACCGCCCTGCATGCCGGTCAGGCCGCCGAGATTGTCGATCAAGACAATCTGCGTATCGGTTTGCTGGGCAGCTTGCATCCGGAGATTCAGGCCAAGCTCAAGCTGGAGCGCCCGGTGATGCTATTGGAGTTGGAATTGGCGGCCCTTAGTCGGGCGCAGATACCCGTGTTTAGTGACATTTCCAAGTACCCGGCGATACGTCGCGATCTGGCAGTGGTGGTGCAAGAGCAGCTATCGGCCCAAACGGTGCTAGAGTGTATAACACGCGTTGCCGGCAATTTACTGGTAAAGCTTGAGCTTTTTGACGAATATCGCGGCGAAGGTATTGATTCCGGAAGAAAAAGTTTGGCCCTGGGCTTGACCTTGCAGCACTCTTCGCGCACTCTTAAGGAAGATGAGATTGAGGCCGTTGTTAGCCGCGTAATATCGACCTTGAGCTCGGATTTGGGAGCACAACTCAGACAATAAGCAGAAGGACGCATTCCATGGCGTTAACAAAGGCCGATTTGGCCGAAGCGCTTTTTAATGAATTGGGGTTGAATAAGAGGGAAGCCAAGGAGTTTGTCGAACTCTTCTTCGAGAAGATTCGAGAGGCGCTGGAAAACGGCGAGGCGGTAAAACTCTCGGGGTTCGGCAATTTTGGCCTGCGTAAAAAGAATCCACGACCGGGACGCAATCCCAAGACCGGGGAAGAGATACCCATTTCTGCTCGGCGCGTCGTCACATTTCGAGCCAGCCACAAGCTTAAAGAACGAGTGGAAATGAATGTTGGATCCAGCGGACAATCTTGAGCTTCCTCCCATTCCGAGCAAGCGCTACTTTACCATTGGTGAAGTCAGCGACCTGTGCGCGGTAAAACCGCACGTATTGCGGTATTGGGAACAGGAGTTCCCCCAGCTGAAGCCGGTGAAGCGGCGTGGCAACCGGCGTTATTATCAACGCCACGATGTCATGCTCATCCGCCAGATCCGTGCCCTGCTGTACGTGGACGGATTCACCATCAGCGGCGCCCGCAACAAGCTGGTGGTAGAGGAAGATCTCAACGATCCCAAGCAACGCGCCCATGTCATCCAGCAGCTGATACAGGAATTGGAAGAGGTTTTGGTGCTGCTCCAAGACTGATTTCTGTTTGTCCGGCGGTGGTTCTCAGGTATGATCGCGCCCTCGGTGACGCCTAGCGCGCCTACCGATATCACAAGTTAGCTTAGTAACGGGGCGTAGCGCAGCCTGGTAGCGCACCAGACTGGGGGTCTGGTGGTCGGAGGTTCAAATCCTCTCGCCCCGACCAACTTCCGACATCCATCCTATGCCGTATCTTTGTTGCCCATTGCTTGTCCGCTTATGGCTGGTCGTTCTGACGGCTCTGGTTCCGGTTCTATTTCCGCTGCATGCTCACGCACTCTGGCTGCACGACGAACAAGCCATCATGGGCACCTCGGTGCGCGTCGAGCTGTGGCACGAGGATGCCGAGGCGGGAAAGGCCGCCATTGCCGCGGTCATGGAGGAAATGCATCGCATCGATCGCGGTATGAGCCCCTTCAT
>JANOTM010000007.1:0-16840 GCA_031416355.1 Gammaproteobacteria bacterium | reverse complement strand
GTTCCCAGCACAGACGATTTATTCTGGAGCACCCAAAGTATCTTGACGTTAATCGCCCAAGATAGCCTGCAACCTTTCTTCAAGGATGGCAGTCAAATCAAGACCCGTGATATCAATCTGCATTCCCTGCCATGGCCAACTGAAGCATTACAGGCGCTTCCTGAACAGACCCAGGTGGAATTGTTACCATCAAGACACCCAGTGTCGAAACTGATATCTACACAACCGTTGTTAATCAAATCGCAGCGGAAATTGTCCTTTGAGAACTGACAAAATAAGCAACAGAGATCGTTGCACATTTTCCCGATGGGGATGTATGCATCAAAGATGGCGGGCGTACGGCTTAACGCGCACTGCAACTCCGCCAATCTCTGAGTACGACTTCACCTTCAAATCTCAACTTGCGTCCCCAGCTCGATGACGCGGTTGGCCGGGATCTGATAGTAATCGGCCGCGCCCCGGGCGTTGCGCCACATGCTGACAAATATATGTTCACGCCATCGGGCCATGCCTACGCCCGGACATGAAATAATGGTTTGGCGCGCGATGAAGAAAGACGTTGCCAGCATATTAAATTCCATGCCGTGCTGCTTACTTAGGTCCAACACCTGCGGGATATTCGGCTCGTCCTTGAAGCCGTATCGGATATTCATCTGGTAACACTGATTACCGAGATCTTGCACCTGTACCCGCTCGGCGACCGGTACCCACGGAACCTCAAGTATATGCACCGTCAAAAATACGACGCGCTCATGCAGCACCTTGTTGTGCGTCAGGTTATGGAGCAGCGCATGCGGTACGCCATCGGATGCACCGCGCAGAAATATCGCAGTACCTGACACGCGCACCGGCGGCGATTTGAAGAGCGATTTTAGGAAATCTTCCAGGGGGATGGCGTGTTTTTCCAAATGCCCGGAAACCAGTTGGCGTCCACGCTTCCAGGTCAGCATAATGGTGAACAAGGAAATGCCCAGCAGCAGCGGAAACCAGCCGCCATGCAGTATCTTGAGCACATTGGCGGAGAAGAATGCCAAATCGATCAACAGGAAAAAACCCGTTACCAGCAAAGCCAAGGTAAGACTGTACTTCCAGCGATAGTGGACGACAAAGAAGAGCAATATCGTCGTCACCAACATGGTTGCAGTGACGGCAATACCGTAGGCTGCGGCCAGGTTAGACGATGACCCAAACCCCACCACCGCCAGCAACACCACGATCATTTGCAGCCAATTGACCAAGGGCAGATAAATTTGGCCCATCTCCATGGCCGAGGTGTGAACCATCTTCATGCGCGGCAGAAAGCCGAGGGCGATGGCTTGTTTGGTCATGGAGAAGGTACCTGAAATGGTCGCTTGCGATGCAATAACGGTCGCGATCGTCGCTAACAGGACCAATGGATAAATGCTCCAGGTACCCAATTGTTGATAAAAGGGGTTGCTAACAGCGCTTGGGTTGGACAGCAATAATCCGCCTTGTCCCAGATAATTGAGCGCCAACGCGGGAAACGCGGCAAAAAACCACGCCCTGCGTATCGGCTTGGCGCCGAAATGACCCATGTCCGCATACAGCGCCTCCGCGCCGGTATAGGCCAACACCACCGCGCCCAAGGCGACAAATGCGATCAAGCGATTGTTATACATGAACATGAACGCGTGCCATGGATTAAGGGCGGCGAGGATTTCCGGCGCCTGGATAATGTTGACGACGCCCATGGCGGCGAGCACAACAAACCAGACGATCATAATCGGGCCGAACCACCTGCCTATGCCAGCGGTGCCTCGAGATTGCAGCATATAAAGACCCACCAATACCACCACGGTGAGCGGCACGATATAGGGCTTCAACACCGGTGCGGCGACTTCCAGACCCTCGATCGCCGAGAGCACCGAAATTGCGGGGGTAATAACGCTATCGCCATAAAATAACGTGGCGCCAAACAGGCCCATCACCATTACCGGGAAATGCCAATGACTGGTTTTGCCCACCGAGGATAGCGCCAGCGCCATCAGCGCCATGATGCCGCCCTCGCCACGATTGTCCGCGCGCAGCAAGATGGTTACGTACTTGAGGGACACGATAATGATCAGGCCCCAGACGATCAATGAGACCACGCCCAATAGATTAGCGGCATTCAGCTCAAGGCCGTGATCCTTGGAAAACACCTCTTTCATCGCGTAAAGGGGGCTGGTACCGATGTCGCCGTAGACAATACCGATGGCGGCCACGGTCAATGCCGCGCGACTGCTTTTTTCAGATTGCGGTGTCAAAGGCGCGCTCATTCGTTGTTATAAGGCATAGCACAGTAAAATAAGCCGAGGTAAAAGGCAAAAGCTTTGAGTATTCGTACGGGAAGTTCCTTTTCTCAGAAAGATTACTACTATAGTATTCGATACTATAGTCTGTAGACGAGGAGTAACACAAAGATCGATGATGGGCCCATGTGTGCCCAAAAATCCCGCTCCATCGTGGACCGTTTTCCGGATGTATTGCGGAAGGTAAGAATTGAAAAAGGGCTATCGCAAGAGGAACTTGCCGACCTCGCGGATTTGGATCGTACGTATATTTCCCAAATCGAGCGAGGGCTGAAATCGCCGTCTCTGCGGTCGCTGGAGCAAATTATTAATGGGCTGGGGGTTTCGTTATCGGAGCTTCTGAAAAGACTGGATGGATAGATGGATGGTTTTCGATGGCGCCTGGTCCAAACGATTTTACTTTAATCATTGCAGGCTAGCGGCATAACCTATAACGAATAAGGAATCCACAGATTTTAACTGGCAGAATCAAGCGGTCAAAACTTGAAAAAACTTGATTTCAAAACAGTCGGTCGCTATAGTCTCACCTTGCCATGCAAAAAGTTATCCGCAAAGACACGTTTAAGGCAGCCCTCTCCAAACGCGGGTGGACCCAGTCGGCACTCGCCAAAGCAGTTGGTGTGACGCCACAGGCGGTGACAAACTGGCTCAAAGGCGTCGATTTTCCCCGGCCGGACAAACTCCTTAAGCTTGCCACACTGCTTAAGCTCAGCTTTGACCAGTTGGTCGAACAACCACAGACTGATCAGCCCATCGTGGCATTCCGCAAAAAGGCGGGTGCCAAAACCACCGATGGGCACATTTACAATGCGCGTGGCATGGGTATGCTGCTCAAGCTGCTCATTGAATTCCTGCCCGAAACGCGTGTTCTGCGCACACTCATCACCTCGCCAACGATAGACTACGCAGGTTTACAAAGTATCGCATCACAAGTACGAGAACGACTCGGCGTTGGCGAGCGTGCCGTGCTGGGATACGAGCAACTGATCGGCGAGTTTAAATCTTGTGGCGCCATACTGATACCCGTGCTCTGGGGAAAGAAACAACAACACAAGAATGCATTACATATTCTGCTGCCGCGAGATGATGTAGCATTCGTTTTCCTCAATCTCGACACGCGGCTTGAGGATTTTAAGTTTTGGATGGCGCATGAGTTGGCTCATGTCTATACACCTGACTTGGCTGGCAAGAATGAAGGGGAGGACTTTGCCGATGCGTTTTCTGGCTCTCTACTGTTTCCGCAAGCCTGTGCTGAATTAGCCTATAGCGAAGTCATGGCTGCTACCAAGGCGGGCGAGATTGCAGTGTTACAGGCGCATGCTGCGCATCATTCGATTTCGCTCAACACGGTCTATCAGCAGGTAAAGCAGTACGCAAAGGCCAAGGGATTTAACCCGCTTCGAGTAGCAGAAAAAACTATCCATGCCGTTCGGAATAGTGGAAACGCCTCTCTCGTTAGCGAAGCGCTATTTGACCCGCTACCCCCTAAACCCGCACAGTATCTAGCGGCATGTGAAAACACGTTTCAATCCGATTTCTTCATGGCATTGAAGCGCATGATCAAGGAGCGAGGCACCGGACCATCTTACGTACAGCAGGTGCTTGATATTGCTTTACAAGATGCGGTGGGGGTACACCAGGAACTCACCAGTTGACGCTAGTATTACTCGACACCAACGCCTATCTCCGTCTGGCGAAGCGAGTTAAACCAATGCTTGGTGTCGCGTTTGGGCAAAAGAATTACGTGCTGACCATCCTTAAGGATGTTGAGGATGAGGTTTATCGTAACTCAAGTTTGCAATTCAAGTTCCCATGGTTTAATGATAGAGACTTCATAGAGGAAAGGCTGGCCAGACAGATACGCCTCAACCGTAATGAGCACGAACAATTAGATGCGGCTGCCAGCGTGTTACGTGGTTGGGTACTTAGCAACGCCGCCAAATACAAGACTCCGCCTTCTCCGACGGACTGCCGTATGCTCGCTTTTGGGCAAATTCGCTCTTCTACCGTGGTTACAGACGATTTGAGCATGCATCAACTCGCCGATGAGTTTTTAATACCAGTATGGCATGGCTACGAACTCCTGAAGAAGATGCATAGTGCCAAGATGGTGACGAGTGACCAGGTCCGGGAGATTTTCGAAGCACTTGAAATTAATGGCGATCTTCCACATAGCTGGAAAATGGCTAAACACAAAGAATTCGTCAAGATATTCGGGAAATCATCCAGGAGCTGACGGCTAACGACTTATGGGTGTCGTACATGCACCGGGTATTCTGATCTATCAATGCCATCAACACAGGCGGAGAATGATATTCACCGCAGGACACACAATCTTGGTGTGAACACAGGAACCATAAAAGAAGACAGCCTAAGGGCCTTAAAACGGACGATTGAAACCTATTGCCCTATTTCTGCGGAAACATGGGGGGAGTTCAAAGAATTTTGTGTCCTAATCAATCTCGGCAAAGACCAGTTCTTCACCCAAGCAGGCGAAATCCCTCAATCGTTTGGTTTTGTATATGCTGGACTGCTCAGGGCTTATGTCACAGACGCAAAGGGCAATGAGTACAACAAAGTATTTTTTCCAGAGTATACCTTTCCTGGGTCTATGGTGGCCTTGCTTACTTCAACCCCTTCTGATTTTTCTATAGTTACGTTGGAAAACTCGCACTTACTCCAAATAAATTTTAAGGCATATCGTCGCTTATTAGAGACCCGAGATGATCTGAAATTGTTCCATATTTTATACTTGGAAAAAAACTGGCTCGTGGCGAAGGAAAAACGTGAGGTCGCTTTGGTACAAGAAAATGCCACCGAGCGGTATTTAAGTTTTAAAGAATATTACCCTGCGTTGGAAAAAAGAATTGCTCAATATCACATCGCTTCTCATCTGGGCATTACTCCTACGCAACTGAGCCGTATTCGAAAAAGCCTGGCTGATTCTAAAAAAGAATAGGCGATATCAACCTATGTAAATGGATATACAGGCATTCGGGTCTACATTTAGGCCATGCATCCCTTATTCCTTGCGCTGATTGCTTTTGCCGCGGGTGCGGCGATTGCCGCTCAGGCCAGTTTGAACGCCCAGTTAGGCGTCCTTCTAAGGAGCCCTTTACTGGCAACCGCCGTTGCCTTTTTCAGCAGTCTTATATTTACGGTAATCGCCTGCGCCGCTATGGTGAAAAATCTCCCTAGTGTTGAGACCTTAAAAACCGTTCCGCATTATTTATGGTTTTGTGGTGGTTTATTGAGCACTTTTGGAATAGCGACTTTTTACTGGTTGATTCCAAAAATGGGCATGGGCCCCATGCTGTCGTACGCCCTTGCGGGACAATTGATTTTAGCCATGCTGGCAGGGCATTTTGGTTGGTTTCAGCTTTTGGTCATTCCAATTTCTACTCTCAAGATAGTGGGTGTTTTCTCACTGATTTTGGGAATTGCATTGATCAACAACGGATAAACGATGGATAGCGAACAACTGGAAAAATCGAATATCGATAATCTAACCCATCTTTGGGCATTAATGGGTGCGAATAAATATGAGATAAGCGCAGGCAACTTTATGTATGTCTCTGCCCATTGGCCAAACAGAGTATGGCTGGACTGGGGATATTATCCAAAATCAAAGGATATCGAGACGATGCTTTCCAAGATAGAACGGGGCACTCAGAATATTGTAATCCCGGCATGGCACAAAACAGATACCCTGCTAATCTGCGCCCTTTACAAGAATGGATATACGATTTTGTTCGAGCAAACGGCTATGGCGTTAGCTTTACGCGGAAAAATTGCATACGCCAAAAATGATTTGGAATTAAAGGAGGTAACAACGGATGAATATGCGGTAATTTGGACAGATATTGCCTCTCAATCTTTCAGATATGATATACACGCGCCCACGATTCAAAAAATTATTGGTGCTCAAAAACTTAAATTAATACTTGCGTTCCTAAATACCATTGCAGTTGGCACCGGCCTGTTGTTCGAAAATAGCGGTGTCGTTGGAATACATATGGTAGGAGTCGCTCCTGCATACAGGCGTCAGGGAATCGCCAGAAAAATTATGCATAATTTGATCAATATCTGCCATAAATCGGATAGCGCTTATGTCACGTTGCAGGCCTCTGCTATGGCTGAGTCTCTGTATAAGCAGTTAGGGTTTGAAAAACAGTTTACTGTCACAAATTTTCGTCGCGCGGTTTAGTCAATAAAGCTATTCGAGTTATATCATGAGATTTTTTTCTTCCGATACTCTTCCACTGGAACGCCTGCTATTCCCCAATTCTCTTTATCAACCTCATCGATGACGACAAAAGTCGTTGTTGGATTTTTGTCGAGGATCCACACCACGAGATCTGTCACACCCTGGATGAGCGCCGCCTTCTGCTCAGCCGTTGCGCCTTCTCTTGTGATCTTGATGTTAACGTAAGGCATCTTGAACTCCATGGGTTCTGTTTTTCAACTGATGGTGCAGGCGTGCTGTTTACTCGCTAAGGTCGTAGTGGAAAACCTTGGAGACGATCTGCCAGCGCCCGCCGATGAAGACCAAGGTCAAGAAATCCGTGAAAAACTTAGGTCCGATTGCACACTCCGCGCGCACAAAGGCGGTGACTGGGCCCGCGAACTCGACCGAGATAATTCGGTCGCGTCGCGATTCGTTGCGGCTGGCCGGCGACGGGCGCCCCTCCACAAGCGCGAAGTATTCGTCCATGCGGAGATACTGAAAGGTGCCATCAGTCACGCAGATGTAATGCGCCGTGGGATGGAAAACACCCGAGAGTCTGGATGCATCGCTGTAGTACAAACCATCGAAATAATCCGATAGAACGCTCGTCACTTCTCCATAACGCGAACTCATGGTTGCCTCCCGTGGTTTGGTGACGGTCGCCTCGCTCGATCCAGAAATTTGCACGTCGCACATTAAAGTACCCGAGTTCGCATTCAGTAGAAGAGAGTTGCCTTAGTTACTGTTGTCGCCACCTCAGCGCGGCCTGAGCAACGCGCGCGCCCAGGTGCTCCGCGGTCGCCAAATCCGCAGGCGGTGGGACGATATCTGAAGGCTGGTCGGCGTTGGACTGTGCCATTGCGCCGAGGAAACCGGCGAGCCTGTTCAAATCTTCCGGCGATCCTTGGCTGGTATGATTGCCGGGGAGCAGCCCAAGCCCCACCCAAATCATTCCATGTTGCATGGCAAAGAGCGAAAACTGCTGCAGTGTATTCAGCTTGTCGCCGCTGTGGCCAGATGAATTGGTGAAACCCGCCGCAAGTTTATCCCTCCAGCGTTGCTCGCCCCAACGGGCGGAGGTGGCGTCTAAAAAGGCTTTGAACGGCGCTGAAGCCCCCGCCATGTACGTAGGCGCGCCGAAAATAATGGCATCGGCTGCATCCAGGGTATCCCAATACTGTTCGTAATTGTCGACACTGATTATGCTGGTTTCTGTGCCATCTACGCCGGCTGCTCCTCGATGAACCGCCTCTGCCTGGGCCTTCGTATGCCCATAACCGCTGTGATATACAACAACCACTTTGACTTTGAATCCCATTTTCTTCCCCTATTTTTGCTGCGTATGTTCGATGAGCATCATCCTAGCAGCCCATAGTTGTATTTGTATAGGTAGTAACTGGTAGTTACCAGAAAATTGTGGTATCTAACTGGTTACTGGAGATACTTCTATGTCATTGCGATTACGAAAAAACAAAGTGCCGCCACCACCGCCTGGGTGTCCGTTGACCGAATGCATGGCGGTTTTGGGCGGCGCCTGGACTGCCAATGTCATATGGTATTTAAGTGGTGGCCCGCGACGCTTTGGCGAATTGCGATCCGACATACCACGTATATCGGCGCGGGTGCTCAGCGCCCGGTTGCGCGAGCTTCAGAAAAACGGCGTGATTACTCGCACTGTCCTGCCGACGTCGCCACCGTCCGTTGAGTACGCGCTCACTGAGCTGGGACAGCAACTGCTCCCAGCTATCAATGCCATCGTCGAGGTCGGCTCAAGGTTCAAAAAAAAGCCGTGATTCGATAACTATTGTATCTTCACGGCGGCCAAGGGCCGCCATTTTTGCGCCCGGCCGTCACCAAAACTTATCCGCTACTCCGTGGGACCTTCCGTGGACGAGCTTGTCACCAAACCGTGAGAAAAAAATGATCATTGCGTGATGATTCCTCATGCGCCTTCATGTCATGGTTCGCGCCGCTGGGCCCTCTTCGGACAGCGAATCGAACAACCCTAATTAACTGGAGGTTTATATGAAACAAATCGCAGGATGGCGGCGTTGGTCCACGCTGGTGTGGGCCGTACTAATGATGATAAGCACGGCAGTCAGCGCTGATGATGATAACGACGAACAAGCCCAAACCGGCGCGGTATACACCATGAGTAATGCGACTGCCGGCAACGCAGTACTCGTCTTTCGCCGCGCTGTGGATGGTAGTTTGACGCCGGCGACCACTGTTCCTACCGGTGGGCTCGGCGTTGGCCGCGGTCTGGGCAATCAGAATGCAGTGCTGCTGAGCGATGATCGGCGCTGGCTGTTTGTGGTGAATGCCGGCAGCAACGACGTCTCCGTGTTCGCCGTCAGGCGCGGTGGGCTTACGCTGGTTGACCGCGTCGCCTCCGGCGGCACGCAGCCGGTCAGTGTCAGCTTCGATCACGGCTTGCTGTATGTGCTAAACGCCGGCGGCACCGGCAATATCAGTGGTTTCACGCTTGCGCGTAACGGCAAGCTCACCCCGCTGGCCGATTCGACCCGGCCGCTCAGCGGCGCGGCCACCGCCCCGGCACAGATCGAGTTTAACCCCGACGGCAAGGTTCTGGTCGTCACCGAGAAAGCGACCAACAACATCTCCACCTATACGGTCGACGGCGACGGGCGCGCGCACGGGCCCTTAGTTTATCCTGCAGCCGGCACCACACCCTTCGGCTTTGCTTTCGATCAACGCGGTCGGTTGTTTGTCACCCAGGCGGCCGGTGGCGTGGCCGACTCGGGTTCCATGTCTTCGTACCGGCTCTCGGATAGCGGTGTACTCGATGTCATTAGCCCATCTGTGGCCACAAGCGAGACCGCGGCGTGCTGGGTGGTGGTCACCAAGAACGGCCGCTACGCCTACGTCACCAACGGTGGCAGCGCATCGGTCTCGGCTTACCGCATACAGCGCGACGGGAGCATTGTGTTGCGTGACGCCGACGGCCGTGCCGGAGACACCGGTGCTGGCAGTGCCCCACTCGACGCTGCTCTCACGCGTAACAGCCGTTACCTTTACACCCTCAGCCCGAGGAACGGAACGATTGCCGCCTTCCGCGTGCAAGCCAACGGCGCTCTCACAGCCCTGCCGGGCCCAAGCAGTCTGCCGACCAGTGCCAACGGTCTGGCGGCATTCTGATACCAGCCTAGCATTCAACCCGAGTGCGGTTTTTCGTAATGCGGAAGAAGTCTTGTAAATAGATGGTGACCTGAAAATAAGTAGCATGGCCTGGTATCGGTAGACGACACCAGGCCATTTTTTTCAAATAAAATAAATCTCAACGATCAGGGTAGTACGCTGAAGCGTTATATCTAGTACTCCGTCAAATAAGTTTTTCCGTATGCTCTGTTTACGACACGAAATGCAGGGCTCCTTCTCCCGACGGGAGAAGGGCGGATGAGGGGAAGTTTATGGGCCTTTTTTGATACCCCCCCCTTCTCTCTCGGTGGGAGAGCGAGTCCCTGGCTAAAGTATCCGGAAAAACTTATTTGATGGGGTACTAGGCGGCACCCT
Source organism: Gammaproteobacteria bacterium (assembly GCA_031416355.1). Taxonomy (GTDB): domain Bacteria; phylum Pseudomonadota; class Gammaproteobacteria; order Acidiferrobacterales; family UBA6901; genus JANNJF01. The sequence continues at coordinate 6,766 of JANOTM010000007.1, read as the reverse complement.
CTTCCGTCAACGCGGCAGATTTTCCAGCAAGCCTTGCGTCGTTCGCGCTACTGTCGCTGGCGCGTACCCGGCGGTGCACAAATGTTGCCTTTACGCGTTCGGAAAGCATGAAATAACTTCCCCATAACACCGTCACCACCATGGCCCGTAGTAGTTCGGCGTTTTCACGTGTGCTGGGTGCCGCGTCTTCGATCTGAATAAGGCTGGCAACGATTAAATCCAGCCCCAGAAAAATTACTGTAAACACGGAGTACCCGAGATACACCATGGGCACGCTGGTGCGTTTTCTCACAAACAAAACCAATAGGCCTATGGATACTACAAGCAACCCTATATTACCCACTAGTTCAAACAACAGCCACGGAATGAGATACGGACTAACCGCATCATTGCCGGTCAGATTTTGCCAGGTCGATGCCGAGTAGCTGGATGAGCTCTGATATAAACTCGCGCCTATTACAAAGGGCTGGACGATAATTCCGATCGCCGGCAGTATGAGCCAACCGCCGATCCCGTTTAGATCATTGTTGACGCCCTTACCGTGGCGCTGTGCCCAAGTGGGCGGGTCATATCGATAGATTTTCCGCGCCACCAGCAACCAGATAACGCCGGAGAAAATGGCAATCAGCAGCGTCGACCAGTTGATGCTATGTTTTGGTTTGGATGGCGGCGGGCTTACCGCCGGGGCCGAGGCCTGCGTGCCCACCGTGGGGCGGGAAACCTGGTAGCCGAGCAAGGCGTCTACCTTGTTCAAGTTGTCAACGTAGCGACCCATTTCGTCGGCCGCAACATGGTCGCGCTTGCTCTCGAATTCGTATTCCAGAATTAATTTTTTTTCGCGGTATGCGATCTTTCGCGAAAATGAAAACACCGGATCTGATACCGAAACGACCCCTTCTGTTACGCTAAAGTCATGCGGCAGCAATACGCTGGTCACGTGGCGTAAACTTACCGGGTGCGCGATAAACAGCGGCATGGTGCGCGATACATTGGGGATTCTGGACACGTGTCCGAGGATAAGATTCGGATAAAATTCTATTTTCTCTTCCGACTCGCCCGTGTTTGCCTTCCAGATATTCGGGATGGCGTAGCGCTCGGTAATCGTCATTCTGTTTGCGCTGGCATCGTCCTTGATCTGGAAACCACCGTTCGGCTTGATGTCGGGATAATATCGCCCGTAATACTCGAGGTAAGACTTTTCTATGGCGTCATGAATATTGGTCGCCAATGTGTAGCGTATGTCATCGGCGTAGTAGCGTTCAAAATGGGTGCTCACGGTAAAATCGCCCGGCTCCTGCTCGGCGGTGCGCAAGTCGAACACTTCGCTCACCTGTTTTTGGTTATAGACCGGCCTCGTCGCCTCCATAGTCGACAAACCACGCGTGGTTTCGTCGACAACCAGCGCAAGCCCGTAATTCGATTGCGCCACGTTCTCTAGCGTACCCTTCTGATAATTCCGCGTCGGATCCAGCCAATAGGACTTGCCGTTTAGTTTAACGAAGACAACAATGTGATTGAATGCCGCCGGCGTCGGCTGCCAGTCGACGAGCTGTTTGCGTAAGTAGGTGTGGACCAAGGCCGGCCGCGCGTCGATACCCAGGGCGCGCAGCATGGTCACCATCAGGAGTGATTTGTCCTTGCAGTCGCCGAAGCGCCGCGCCAGCACGGTATCGGGCATATTCGGGGCATATGAGCCTGCACCGATCTCGATGCCTAAGTAACGGATCTCATTCTGCACAAATCGTAATACCGAGAGCAGCTGATCTTCCTTGCTTTCAGTGCGTGCTGAAATTTCCTTGATCGCGGCGCTCACATCCGGACCGATCGGCGCGGTAACCGTGTACAACGGCAGTGCCCAGCGTATTACGCCCTCCCACGTATCCATCTCACTGACTTGTATCCAGGGATACGGGTCATACCAACCGGGAAGGTTGGCGTCTTCTGTTATGGCCTTCGCGTCCTTTACCGACCACACGTATTCGGTGGTTGCCCCGGCGGCCTTGATTTTAGGCGTATTCGTAGTGCCGTGTGGCTTGATAAATAGTGGCCGCTGCGTCGGCCACAACAGGCGAAAATACACCTCGCGCACCGGCACAGCCCAGCCTAGGTGATAATTGTCGTAATAATGATTCGCCAAAACGGGGTTCTCGCCCTGGCGGGTATAGCTGTACTCGACCACATCACCTACGCGAATATCCTCTAGCACCATATTAATGGTCTTTGAGCCGTCGTATATGCGCGATTCCGCGTCTTTTTCACGTTGCAACACCATAATCTTGGCGCGCGCCAGTATGTCTGTCACCTTACCCTTGCGTATAATACGCAGTCTATGCAAGGTAATTTTTTCGTAGGTGGGATCAAAATTTATCGAAACCCGGGAAATGGAATCGAGACCAGCCTGGTTAACCGCCTGCTGCGCGTAATGGCGATACTTGATCACCGTGTCGTTCTTCACCCAAGTCTGGCTATCGGTGAGAAGATAATAGGTACCCTGGGAAAGCGTGGCATGCTCCACACTCGTGGGCACCGATAGCGTCAAGGGTTTGGCCCATGCCGGCTCCGGCCCAGTGGCATATTCTGCCGCCGCACTTGCCCGCACCGGGACTAGCAGGAGGGCACAGACAGCCAACAGTCCGGCGATGTGGCATGGTATGGTAGGACCCCATGGCCACACGAGATAATACTGTCTGATCACTGGCTGATGGCTAAATGAATCGATGTATTGATGTGTTCGCATACCCTGATGTCCTGCATCATTCGTTCATAGCCCTTGCAAAGAATAGGACAAAATCTGTACCCGGATAGGTTTGCTGTAAAAGAAACCCGGGTCAGATCCCAGTTTTCGCTAATATTAGCCAAAACTGGGATCTGACCTGAATGGCACTTACTTAAGGCAATCATCAGGACTTTTCGTCATTCCCGCGCAAGCGGGAATCCAGGAGGCCTGCAAAAAACCGCTGGATTCCCGCTTGCGCGGGAATGACGGGATGTTGGGTTTTTGTGGCATCTGTAGTGAATTGAGTGGGTAGTGCCCTTAAATAAGTGCCATTAAGATCCGACCCGGGTTTCTGGGGGTTGACCAGACTGGCCATTCGATAATATGGTGGGGCATAATTTTTTAACAGGAGGATAATTTCATGAAACACGGATTCTTGCTTTTGGGTGCGGCACTGCTGTTGGGCGGATGCGTTAGCACGGGTACCTATGATAAAAAAGTCGCGGAACTGTCCGACTGCCAAGCGGGGAGCTTGGCAGTCGAGGAAAGGGCCAAAAAAGAATTGAACGATACCTACGCCGCAAAGCAAAAGCTGGAGACCGATCTGCATGGCATAAAAGGCGAATACGAGGCCTGCCAGAAGACCGCCGAGGATGCGCGCAAATATGCGGAACAACTTAAACAACGCGAAACCGACCTACGCGGGCGCCTGCAAAAAGAGCTGACCGACAAAGACGTGGAAATCAACTCGCTGCGTGGCCAGCTCTCGGTCAGTGTGCTCGACCAGATACTGTTTAAATCCGGCCGTGCCGATATCTTGCCCGCGGGTGAGGCGGTATTGGAGAAAGTGGCCCGGGTGTTGGCCACCACCGACGACATGATACGTGTCGAGGGTCATACCGACAATGTGCCTATCAGCGGGCGACTCAAGGAAAAGTATTTTTCCAATTGGGAACTGTCCTCCGCGCGTGCCGCCAGTGTCGTGCGCTACTTCCAGCTGGGTGAACACAAAATCGACCCACTGCGCCTTGAAGCGGCCGGCTATGCCGAGTATCGCCCGGTGGCGCCCAACGATGACGATGCCAACCGCAGACGTAATCGTCGTGTTGAAATTATCCTGACTGCGGTGAAGCCGAAGGCTGAAGCGGAACCGGCGACGCCCCCTAGAGCACCCGTTTCCCCCTGATCAGAAACCCGGGTCAGATCCGAATGGCACTTACTTAAGTCTAAATGTAGGGTGGGTTAGCGTTTTTTGCGTAGCCCACCAACGTTGCGTAGCAACACAATGCCTTTTTAATGAGTGCCTAGCGGCACGCCTGGTAGGTTAGGCACACACTGCGTGCCTAACCCACCCGTTGAATATAGAACTGCTTTAAGTAAGTGCCATTCGGATTTGACCCGGGTTTTCCGGAGATTAGTATGGTAAAAAAATGGCCGGTAGTCCTGATCGCTATTGCTGCGATCTTTCTTCTTTTTTTCTACAGTTATTTTGTTTCCGATAGCGTGCGGACCAAAATAACCGACGCACAGATGAATAAAGTGGATGGAAACTACATGATCGCCACCGAGTATCGTCCTTTCCGGAATCACGACGCCCGTTACCGCTTCAAGTTCGATTCTGGAACGGTACAGAACGATGCCATCCGGTTAAAGGGAAAAAAAGTCATCATCAAGAAATACGGCTGGCGTATCCCTCTATTTTCCGAGTACGAAAACGTTGTAGCAATAGAAGAAGTAAAATAAACCTACGGTTTATAAGTCCAAACAGCAGCCCGCCGGCAAAGCCGGCGGCGTGGGCCCAAGGTACGCTAGGCCAGGCCGTATGGGTGAACAGCGCCTGATTCAAAGCAATTTCCAGCGTGAGTTTTGCTACCAGCATGACGCCTATGATTGCTACTAATGGTCGACGGGTCTCCAACCAAACATCTATAAGGACAACCACGAGCAAAGTATTCAGCAGCCCCGACAAACCACAATACCATTCCAACGATGACGTACCCCACCATAGCCACAGATCTACGGCGGCGATACCAAATGCCACGACCCATCCCAGGTAGCAAGCACCACGCCGTTCCAGTATCGCTGCGAGTATTGCCAGTGCCGTGATATTCCACAAGGCATGCTGGACATCGCCATGCACGAAATGTCCGGTAACCAGCCGCCACCATTCACCCTGAGCAACGGCGCCGCGGTCGAAGACCAAGGCCGCGGGCGCCGGGCCTAATAGGGTATAGAGGCCTATGCAGACTAGCGTCAATAAAAGGGTAAACCGTGGCAGCCTGAGACTGCCACGGTCATACTCGGTGAATTCACCCCCCATCACCTTGCAACTACCCCAGGGCGACGGCGGCGCACACCCATTAACAACAGCGGTAACAACAACAGCACGGTCCACGCATCGAGCGCACCGCCGCCGCTGTGGCCAGCACGGTTGCTACTATACATAGGCTGCTGCGTGTCCACACGGCGCGGCACCGCTGCGCGCTGGGTACGCTGCTGCTGAGCCGATTGCTCCACCGCCAGACGCGCCTTGTTGTCGCGCTTGATGCCGCGGGCGCTAAACTGCTCCTCGCGCAGCACGATCATCGACGTATAATCGGTTACCAAACCGTACTCCAACGCAAGGTCGGTGGCGGCGCGCTTGAGGTCGGCCTTTTCACCGAAATCCTGCATCTGCGCCTGTAGGTCTTCGATACTCGCATAGGCCCACAACCGTTCTAGCTCTGGATTCTCCTTGGTGCTCGCCGGGAAGGCAAACTGCGTGCTGTAGCGCTTCGGTAGCCCAGAGATGCGGCCGTTCAACTCCACCTGCGCCATACCATCGCCCCAGTAGTGTCCGAACAGCACCAACTGCTGACCGCGATAAAGACTACCCATATCGGCCAGACTGAGGTCGGCGGTTTTTACACCATTGATACTTAGCTTCACGCCGTGCAGCGATTCGTGCGACACCTTGCTTACCACAGTCAACAACTGGCCTACGATGTCGTCACTGTTGGAGATGCTCACGGCGAAACCACCCGAGGCCTTGGTCAGTGCCTCCAGCAGCGGTCGATTGGCGCTGTTGCCCATAATGAAAGTAAACAGGCGCGCGTCTTTGCGCTTGATGAGCTCGATGAATTTGCGCTGCTCGGTCTCACCCACATTGGCCACGCCGTCGGTCACCAGCACAATGGCGCTGGTGCGATCAGCCTCCAAGGCGTTTAGCCCGTCTTGTATGCCGGCATACAGATTGGTGCCGTTACTCGGTTGTACACGCGCCACTTCATCGCTGTAGCGTTTAACCGCCTCGGGCGTGGCGTTGACATACCCTTGGGTCAATTCCCGCGCACGGTCGTTGAACAGCACGATGCGAAAGCGATCGTTGGGACGCAACTTGCCCAAGGCGCGCTGTACGCCATCGGCCAGGGTGGCGTATTTGCCCTGCATCGAGCCCGAGACATCGAGCACGAACACCCAATCGGAACCTTCGGTGATTTTCTTGAGGTCATCGCCCGGCGTGACGACCAGCATAAAAGTGCCGCGCTTACCCGCGTCTGGTTTATAGGTGACAAGATCGACGCTACCCGGCAAGCCATCCTGCTGGCGCCAATACACCACCAGGTCCTTGTCCAGGGTAAACGCGGCGGCGCTGGCCTGCGGATTAAACGCGGGCACCTTTTTGTTTCCTTCCTCGTTGTTAGCACTTGCGGCCGCTGCCTGATTTCCAATATGCACCTGCCATTCGCCGGGTGCGACCTGCTTCACCTGTGCCTGCGGATGGTTAGGCAAACGCACCGCGTCCACCGCATAGGCCGATTTCAGATGCAGATCGAAACTGAACTTGCCGCTGACCTTGTTGTTGGCGGTCCAAAAAGCCAACTTGTTCTCATCCACGCCGCCCTCTTCCAAGGGATAGACGAAACGGCCGATGCCGGTATCGACCGCAGCCGGCTGCAGATAGACCAGGCGCGTGCGCGTGTCCTGGCCGGCCCGCACTGGGGCGACGCTCACGTCGAAGGTCTTGTAGCTGTCCTTCTCGGTTAAGCCAGCGTCGCGCCCGGCGGCCCG
>JANOTM010000006.1:0-39324 GCA_031416355.1 Gammaproteobacteria bacterium | reverse complement strand
CTCAATTACAGCAAGTCCATGCTGCTGGCGGTGGGCGACCAACATGAAAAACAGATTGCAGCCGACCGCGCGCAGGACGCGCGTTACCGTTGATAACCACTGTGGATAGACTGATGGATACCATGCCTTTGACGAGTGCGAGAGACCGCCCGACCCACCTAATTACGGTGGGTTCCGGGAGCGGGCGGTCGCTTCCCTCATCCGGCCCTGCGGGCCACCTTCTCCCGCACGCGGGAGAGACCGCACGACCCGCCATGGTCGCGAATTGTACCCCGGAACCGTGCGGTCTCTTCCCTCATCCGGCCCTGTGGGCCACCTTCTCCCGCACGCGGGACGACTGCATGGATGCAGGAGGTAGAGCAAAGCCGGGAGCATTTGCCGAGAAGGAGAGTTCGTGCGGCCTTAGGCCGGGTTCCTGGGTAGAGCCATGACACCTGAACAATATATTTTCTATATCTTCGCCGGAATACTGGTATTCGCCGCCACCATGGTGATCACCATACGCAATCCGGTGAAGGCGGCCCTGTTCTTGGTGCTGGCGTTTTTCAGCGCCGCCGGCCTGTGGGTGCTGCTGGAGGCGGAATTCCTCGCCATCACCTTGGTGCTGGTGTACGTGGGCGCGGTCATGGTGCTGTTCCTGTTTGTAGTGATGATGTTGGACATCAACCTGGTGCGATTGCGCGAGGGATTCGGCGATTATCTGCCCATAGGCGCCATCGTCGCAGCGCTCATGGTGGCGGAGATGATCATTATCCTCAACGCCGGGCGCTTCGGTCTGGAAAAAATGCCGTTGCCGCCGAGCCATCCCGCCGGTTACAGCAACACGCGCGAACTGGGCCGGTTGTTGTATACCGAATATGTGTATGCGTTTGAAATCGCGGCGCTGATATTGCTGGTGGCGATCATCGCGGCCATCGTCCTGACGTTGCGTCGGCGCCAGACTAAATACCAGAATCCGTCCGAGCAGATACGCGTGCGGCGCGAAGATCGCGTGCGCCTGGTAAAGATGGCGGCGGAGAAGAAGGGCGGATGAAAACGATGCATGGTTTAGCGGCCGAGGGTCTAAGAGTGCCTAACAAAGCGGTTCCCTCTCCCACGTCAGTGGGGGAGGGTAGGGTGAGGGTATTAAAATGCCGTTTTTCACCCAACTCCCCCTCATCCTGTCCTTCTCCCCGTGGGGGAGAAGGGACGTTTATTTTGGGTATGCGGGTCACTTGTGTAGATACCTATGCCCTGTGGGAGAAGGACACGACTGCATGGATGCACGACTCCAGGGATGGAGGAGGTAGAGCGGCGTCGGGAACCGCCGCCGAGGAGGTAGAGCAACGCCGGGAGCGGTTGCCGACGACTGCATGGATGCAGGAGGTAGAGCAACGCCGGGAGCGGTTGCCGAGGATGAGGGCTAAGGCGATTTGCGTTTTCATTTTGCTAGGAACTCTAGGGTAAGAAAATGATACCACTGTCCAATTATCTTATACTCGGGGCGATCCTATTCGCCCTGAGCATGATGGGGATTTTTCTCAATCGCAAGAACGTGGTGATCCTGCTCATGGCCATAGAGTTGAATCTACTGGCGGTGAACATGAACTTCGTGGCGTTTTCGCGCTATCTCGGGGATAGCGCCGGACAGGTGTTTGTATTCTTTATACTTACCGTGGCCGCGGCCGAGGCCGCCATCGGCCTGGCGATATTGATCGTGCTGTTCCGCAACCGCAATACTATTAACGTCGACGACTTGGATACCCTGAAAGGCTGACCATGTTCGACCACATGCAAAATATCTATCTTGCCATACCCCTGGCGTGCCTAGCGGGCGCGCTCATTGCCGGCCTGTTGGGCTGGAAGATCGGGCGCATCGGCGCGCACGTCGCCGCCATCCTGGGTGTGAGCGTGGCGTTCGGTCTGTCTCTGGTGGTGTTTCAGGATGTGGTGGGTCGTGGCCATGTGTTCAACGGCACTGTATATGTCTGGGGCGTGAGCGGCCTCATCCCCATGGAGATCGGTTTTCTCATCGATCCCTTGAGCGCCCTGATGATGGTGGTGGTGACTTTCGTGTCGCTGATGGTGCATATCTATACCATAGGTTATATGCGCGACGACCCCGGCTATCAGCGCTTCTTTAGTTACATCGCCCTGTTTACCTTCGCCATGTTGATGCTGGTGATGTCCAACAACTTTCTGCAGTTGTTCTTCGGTTGGGAGGCGGTGGGCCTGGTTTCGTATCTACTGATCGGTTTCTGGCACACACGCCCGTCCGCGATCAAGGCCAACCTCAAGGCGTTCCTGGTCAACCGCGTGGGTGATTTCGGATTTCTTCTTGGCATCGCCGCGATCTACTTGCACTTCGGCAGCCTGGACTATGCCGCGGTGTTCAGCATCGCGCCGCAGCTGGCGACTCAGACGGTTCAGGTCATACCCGGTGTGCCTTGGAATGTCATGTCCTTGATATGCATACTGCTGTTCATCGGCGCCATGGGCAAGTCGGCGCAGGTGCCGTTGCACGTGTGGCTGCCGGATTCCATGGAAGGCCCCACGCCCATTTCCGCCCTGATCCACGCGGCCACCATGGTGACCGCGGGCATCTTCATGGTGGCGCGCATGTCGCCGCTGTTTGAATTGTCCGAGACCGCCCTGTCGGTGGTGATGGTCATAGGCGCCATTACCGCCCTATCCATGGCCTTTCTTGGCATGGTGCAGAACGACATCAAGCGCGTGGTGGCGTATTCCACCCTGTCGCAACTGGGTTATATGACCGTGGCCCTAGGCGCCTCGGCTTACGCCGCCGCCATGTTCCATCTCATGACGCACGCGTTTTTTAAGGCGCTGCTGTTCCTCGCGGCCGGCTCGGTGATCATGGCCATGCACCACGAGCAAGATCTGCGCAAGATGGGCGGCTTGAAAAAATACCTGCCGGTCACTTTTCTCACGGCCTGGGCCGGGACCTTGGCACTGGTGGGATTTCCCGGGTTCTCCGGATTTTTCTCCAAGGACGCCATCATCGAGGCGGTGCACCATTCGCATCTCCCCGGCAGCGGGTTTGCCTACGTCGCCGTGACCGCGGGCGTGTTCGTGACCGCGTTTTATTCGTTCCGCATGTTGTTTCTGGCGTTTTACGGCAAGCCGCGCATGGACGAGCATACGCAGCACCACCTCAAGGAATCACCGTTGGTGGTGCTCATCCCCCTGGTCATGCTGGCCTTACCCTCGGTATTCATCGGCTGGTTTTATATGAAGCCCATGCTATTTAAAGGTTTCTTCCAGGACGCTATAAAGGTGTTGCCGCAGCACGATGTGCTGGCCGTCATGGGCCAGGATTTCCACATGGGCCGTTTCTTGGCCCATGGACTACAGTCTTTGCCCATGTTGCTGCTGGTGGCGGGCTTCGGTTTGGCGTGGCTGCTGTATATTCGTTCGCCGCAACTGCCGGAACGCATACGCGGTCGCACGCACATGCTCTACACCATCCTTATGCATAAGTACGGGTTCGATGCCTTTAACGACATCGTGCTGGCCGGCGGTGCGCGCGCCATCGGCCGCCTACTGTGGAAGACCGGGGACGTGAGGCTGATCGATGGACTCATGGTGAACGGCACGGCGCGTGTGGTGGCCTGGGTATCCGCCGCGGTGCGCCATGTCCAATCCGGCTATATCTATCATTATGCCTTTGCCATGATCATCGGCCTGTTTCTGCTGATGACGTTTTTCCTCCACGTCTGATCTAAGAGCCGCTAAAAAAATGAAACCGCATGCTACATTGCCCTCATCCCTAATTCCCGCCGGGGTGCGCAAACCTCCGCGCACCCGCTCGACGGCGCGTATGTCCACTGAACATACGCGACTGCTCCGTCTCGCCTCCCGTGGGACGACTGCATGGATGCACGACTCCAGGGATGGAGGAGGTAGAGCGGCGTCGGGAACCGCCGCCGAGGAGGTAGAGCAAAGCCGGGAGCATTTGCCGAGAGGGGTAGGGGTGACGACTGCATGGATGCAGGAGGTAGAGCAACGCATGGAGCAGTTGCCGAGGGCCAGAGCTAGATTATGTAGGGTGGGCATTGCCCACCATCAGGGGCGTAGTCTGGCGTGTTGCGGTGGGCGATGCCCACCCTACAATAATCACTACCCCAGTTTTGCGGCGTTATTTATGTCGCTATGTTTAGCAGCAGTTCCGATCATTTTGTTAGGGACTCTAAGCGAGACTTGAACCATGTTTGCTGATCATGCACTGAGTCTGGCCATCTGGCTGCCCATCATCGGCGGGGTGGCGGTGTTGCTCACCGGCGGTGACGCCTACGCCGGTCGTGCCCGAGTCATCAGCCTGGTCGTTGCCCTGGCGGCGTTCATCGTCACGCTGCCGCTGTATATCGGGTTTAACGCGCACACCGCCGCCATGCAGTTCCAAGAGCAGCACGTATGGATAGCCGCCTTCAATATTCATTACCGCCTGGGTATCGACGGTATCTCGGTGCTGTTCATCCTCTTGACCAGTTTCACCACCTTGCTAGTAGTCATCGCCGGCTGGCAGGTGATACAACAGAAAGTTGCCCAGTACATGGCGGCGTTTCTGTTCATGGAAGGCCTAATGATAGGCGTGTTTTCCGCCCTGGATGCCATGCTGTTCTATGTGTTCTGGGAGGCGATGCTGATTCCCATGTTCGTCATTATCGGCGTGTGGGGCGGGCCGAACCGTGTGTACGCCACCATGAAGTTTTTTCTGTATACGCTGCTGGGTTCGGTATTGATGCTGGTGGCCCTGGTCTATATGTATCTGCACAATGGCAACAGCTTCGATATTCTCGCGCTGCATGCCATGAAGCTCAGTCTGAACGAGCAGATACTGATTTTCATCGCTTTCTTCTTGGCCTTTGCGGTGAAGGTGCCCATGTGGCCGGTACATACGTGGCTGCCGGATGCGCACGTGGAGGCACCCACCGGCGGTTCCGTGGTGCTGGCGGCCATTATGTTGAAAATGGGGGCCTACGGTTTTCTGCGTTTCAGTCTGCCGATACTGCCGGATGCGAGCCATAAACTGGCGTGGATCATGATTGCCCTGTCTCTCATTGCCATTGTTTATATCGGGCTGGTGGCGCTGGTGCAGCAGGACATGAAAAAACTCATCGCTTACTCGTCCATCGCCCACATGGGTTTCGTCACCCTGGGTTTCTTTGTGTTTAACGCCCAGGGCGTGGAGGGCGGCATCGCGCAAATGATTTCCCACGGATTCGTGTCCGGCGCGTTGTTTCTGTGTGTGGGTGTATTATACGACCGCATGCACTCGCGCATGATCGGCGATTACGGCGGCGTCGCCAATCGCATGCCGGTGTTCGCGGCGTTCATGATGTTATTCGCCATGGCCAATGCCGGGCTGCCGGGCACCTCCGGTTTTGTCGGCGAGTTTCTGGTGATCCTGGGTGCGTTCCAGGTCAATTTTTGGTATGCCGCGCTCGCCGCTACGACGTTGATATTCGGCGCTGCCTATACCTTATGGATGTACAAGCGCGTGATTTTCGGCGAGGTCGCCAATGCCGCGGTCGAGAAGCTGACCGATGTGAGTCCGCGCGAGGCCCTGGTGCTGGGACTGTTGGCGGTCCCGGTATTGGTAATGGGCCTATGGCCCTATCCGTTCCTGGATGTGATGCATGTTTCTGTGCAACACCTGCTGGAGCAAGTAGCGGTGAGTAAACTGTGAGCTGGTGAGACCATGATGAACGGAAAAACCCCATGAATTTTGTCACGCCCGATTTCATACCCGTGCTGCCGGAGATCTTCGTGTTCTCCATGGCGTGCGTGATACTCATGGTCGATGTATTTTTAACCAATGCGCGCCGTGACTTTAGCTACGGTTTATCTTTGTTAACCCTGGTCGGCGCGGCACTGCTGACCTTGCGCGGTTTCGGTGCGGAACCGGGCCACACCTTCAACAATATGTTTGTGCACGACACCCTGTCCGACGTGCTCAAGCTCGCCATCTATGGCGCCACCTTTTTGGTGTTGGTGTATTCGCGCGACTATTTACGCGAACGCGCCATGTACAAGGGCGAATATTTCGTGCTCGCGCTTTTCGGCATGGTCGGCATGATGGTCATGGCGTCCGCCAGCCATTTTCTCAGCCTTTACCTGGGGCTGGAATTGCTCGCCCTCAGCCTCTATGCCTTGGTGGCGTTTCAGCGCGATTCCGCGGCGGCCACCGAGGCGGCCATGAAATATTTTGTGCTGGGGGCGCTGGCCTCGGGCATGTTGCTGTACGGCATGTCCCTATTGTATGGCCTCACCGGTACGTTGGAAATTGCCCTGGTCAAAGAACGCATCGGCGTTATGCCGATCGATAATATGGTTTTGGTGTTTGGTTTGGTATTTGTGATCGTGGGCATCTCTTTTAAACTTGGGGCGGCGCCGTTCCATATGTGGATACCCGACGTTTACCACGGTGCGCCCACCGCCGTGACCTTATACTTAGGCACCGCGCCCAAGTTGGCGGCCTTGGCCATGGTTATGCGCTTGTTGGTCGGCGGACTCCAAGAGCTGGCGCCAGTGTGGCAGGACATGTTGATCATCATGGCCTTGTTGTCTATGGCCATAGGCAACATCGTTGCCATCGCCCAGACCAATATTAAACGCATGCTCGCGTACTCCACCATTTCGCACATGGGGTTTTTTCTGCTGGGCATATTGAGCGCCAGTCCCAATGGTTATGGTGCCGCCATGTTCTACATGCTGGTGTACACCGCCATGAGCCTGGGAGGCTTTGGCATGATTATTTTATTGTCCCGCGCCGGTTTCGAGGCCGAGCACCTCGACGACTATCGCGGCCTCAACCAACGCAGCCCGTGGCATGCGCTATTAATGTTGCTGCTCATGTTCTCCATGGCCGGCATTCCCCCCACCGCCGGCTTCTATGCCAAGTTGCTGGTCATACAAGCGGCCCTAGCCGCCGACCTGGTATGGTTGGCGGTGGCCGCGGTGCTATTGTCTGTTATAGGTGCGTTTTATTATCTGCGGGTGATCAAGCTCATGTATTTCGACGCCCCGGTCGACGTCGCACCGATTACGGCCAGTAAGGATTTCCGCATTCTTCTTGGGATCAACGCCCTGGCCATGGTGGCTATTACCCCGTGGGTGGGCACGCTTATGGAATTGTGCGCGCGTGCCATTCGGGGCATGGCCTAGGGCGATGCTTCACTGACCAGATCAACGCACGAGACATATACATCTTCGCCGTGACGCATAAACGGCGGGATAAGTGTTTTAGTCCTGGAATGCAAAAGGGTTAAGAAACTGCCGTTTCCAGAATAGATTCCTGTCTACTTCGCTGAGTTTGGCTTCATCGCACACGTCATCCCAGCGAGTCTCTATGGTTGCCTTCTGTTTCTCAATGATCGCGTGCGCATCCTCTTCCGAAAGATGAAAGTTGCTGGCTGTTTTAAGGCACGTAGTGAGCTTACTCAAATTGTTGTTCCCCGAAATCAGCATTGCTTGCGATGCCTCATTGCCTGTTCGCCCCTGGGGACAGATATCGTAAGCCGGCGTGAGGCGGAGGTTCTTTCCGTTCCAGAAGGCCGCATGATTACGTGCGTGGTCATCCGTATTGCCGCAAAGAATGTTAAAGACAAGACGGGAGAAAAGTTCTTCCAGCGTTTTCTTTGGATTGGTAAAGCGGTGACGGATGATTTCCGCCAGCGTTTCATAGCTTGCATATCTTGCTGCCATATCATCAAGAGCAAAGAGGGTGAGTGCGGAAACCATGGCCTTGCGTGTCCATCCTTTTGGCGTCTTCTTGCGATCAAAACGTTCAATGAGCAGCACGTCCTTGTTTGCCGCGGTGATTAACTTGACCGGAGCAACATTAAGACCCGCGAGTGCGGCCAGCCTCATGGCGATATATTCAACTTTGACGACGCTGTATAAATCCGAGTCCGAAGAGAATTTGGCGACATACTTCTTGTCTCGATCTTCGACCAGAGCCTTGGGACGCGCGCCGCCGATAGAACTTCCGTGGAACAGGGCTTGATCGAGTTCGGGCGTTAGTGGCACACCGCGTTCAACACGCTGAGCTGATTCAAGCAACTCCTCCAAGGTCACGTTTGCCGCGGAACGTGGGACGTATTCGCTCGGTGAGTGCTGGAAATCTAGCGCACCGATCCGGTCAGAACCAGACTCTAGAAGGTAAGTCAGTTCATCCAGTGTCGTGGTATCTGTGTTCGTGCCTCTGAGCCCCAGCTTTTTATTGATGATGACCCGCCGACCCCAAGCATCGGGAGCGGCATCACGGATGGAGCTGGGCATGTGCAGCCCATCTGGCAGCGGTAACACGCCTGCCTTCAATGGAAGCTCAGGCTCGTAAATGGAAATGGCCGCGGGCTTATCGTTCATTCTCTCAAGGTAGGTTTTGCCGTAGTTGAACAGAAAATTGCCGTTTTCAGCCTCCAACTTTCCGGCCACAACGGGTGTTGTTGCTTCAGGTAGCCAAATCCATACATACGCTTCGCGGTACGCGTTTTTAGAAGTCATCGGTAACTACCCTTGTTTTCTTGCGCACGGATTTCGGCAGCAGTGCCAGCTTGTCTTCTGTTTGACGGATACGCCCTGTCAGCGATAATTCTTCCGCGTCAAACAGGTTGATGCCAACAATTGCAGCAACTTCGAAGGCTGCGCCGATCCCGCATTTCAGATCGCCTTTTTCGATCCGTTGTAGCAATCCTCTGGAAATACCAGCGCGCTCGGATACTTCTAATACCGTCATCTTCCGTTCCTTGCGGGCAGCACGAATCAGCCCGCCGAGCAGGGCAATTGCCGCGCGGCTATAGCGGGAATATGTACGTGTCGTTGATTTGGGCATGGCTTCGCATATGACTTATACATAGATCACAAGATCATCTTGTGATCTATGTATAGATCATACTAGCAGTACCCAGTGCATTGTGCAATGATAAAATGATCTAAACATAGACCTTTAGACCGCTTGGTGACCTATGTATAGATCACTGCATAGCAAATTTGGCAGTCTTGTAATTTAAAGGAAGTTTTAGAACAAGCTTTCCTTTTAATCCGGCACCAACCGATCGTGCCAGAAATCGGTAAAGGAACCGATATTCTGGCCAACCCTGGCACCTTTCAGCGAGAGATTCAGCCAATTTTTCCGAAGGCTTTGCTATACCTGTGTCCTGTAGCTCGCTTTTAGTGCCGTACGATAATTCGCTTATTGTGTCGAGCAAGTATTCGCTTTCCGTTATGCCGCCATTTTAGGAGAATGGAACAATACGTCGATGCACAATAGTTTCGCTATGGGTGAGGCTTAAGGGACCTCAACGCCGACGGCATCAACGCCATCCCACCAACCCTATATTATTCGACCACGACGGCGACGGCATCAAAACCGCCACCAGTTGGGTCACGCCCCAAGATGGCTTATTGGTCCTAGACCGTAACGGCAATGGTGTGATTGACAGTGGCAGAGAACTGTTCGGCGACAGCACTTTATTAGGCAACGGCCAGACCGCCTTCGACGGCTTCGCCGCCCTGGCCGATCTCGACACCAACAAGGATGGCGTCTTCAACGCCAGCGATACCCAATTCAACAACGTCCGCGTCTGGCGCGACGCCAACAGCGGCGCGGTAAGCCAAGCTGGCGAACTCCTGAGCTTACCGCAACTCAATATACTATCCCTGTCTCTGACCAAGACCGCCGCCAACCAAATCCTCCCCGACGGCTCCCGCATCGCCGATATCGGCACCTTCACCTATGCCAACGGCACCACCAGTACTTTAGCCACCACCGGTAAACTCGCCGACGCGGACTTTCGGGAAAACACCTTTTATAGCAACTTCACCACCCCCGTGGCCATTACCCCCGCAGCCCAGGCCCTGCCCACGATGAGCGGCTCCGGCCTGGTGCGCGATTTACGCGAAGCCGCCTCGTTAAGCCCTGCTCTGACTACCGCCCTCACGAATTACGCCGCCGCCCCCACGCGCGCCGCTCAACTGGCCCAGCTCGATGGGCTGATCGACGCTTGAGGCAATACCAGCAATCTCACCAACTTCGTTGACCGCGCCATCGCCAATAACCTGCTGCCCATGTTGTCGTTTGGCAATCTCACGGTGCAATCGCTACAAACCGCCGCCAATAATTTTACCGTCGCCTCCGGTGCGGCACCCCCCAGCACCTCGGTGTTCTGGCAAACCTACCAAAGCCTGCAAAGTCCCGAATTCAAATACTGGATCAACCTGCTGGATACGCTTGAGAAATTCAATGGAAGGTATTTCTTCAATTTCGACCAAGTCTTGCTACGCCAACAAAGCGCCACCGTCTCCTACAGTGTGAAGGATCCCACTCAACCGGCAAATACCGGCCTGCAGTCCCCCATCAAGATCATCCCTTTGCCCATCGCCCAAGCCCAGCTCGATCTGCTCACGCAAAGCTATGCCGCCTTAAGGCAATCGGTATATGACGGACTCCTGCTGGATACGCGCCTCAAGCCCTATATGGAGGCCATAGGCATCGTCACCGATACCGCGGGCAATCTGTCCCTAGACTTTACCGGCATGGAAGCCGCGCTGAATCAAAGTGCCCAGCGTGACATGAAACTCGGTCTTACTGGCGACATTACTCCTGGCAGTGTGTATGCACACATAGATCAATCGCTTGGCGCCTGGGAACAGAGACCCGTCCTTAAAACTAACGTGAAGCAGTTTGTTTCCTTGCGGAAGATGTCGCCTCCGATTCCTACTTCGGACTTGCGCCGACTTACTGAGTTTTTCCCTCGCCCGGTTTCGAGTTTCCTCTCGATCCGACCTACGAGCCGGAAATGATGGGCCGGGGCCTTGGAATGCCCCCTCCGAATCCCGAGAACACACGATCGTTCGCAGTGCTTCAGAGATACAACAGACTAAATTTACTTGTTCCAGTGGACGCGCCTCACATGTGGAACGCTGCGATGGAGAGTAAGGCGTGCAGGCTTACTGCGCTCGGAGAGCACTACCGAAGGCTTGTGGAAAAGAACCGCATCTAAGCGACTATGCCCAAGGCGCTGCAGCGGATGGCTTTGCCGCCACTGAGCATTGATGTTGAACGACCGCTTCTAGGCTGGGCCGACCGGCTGCTTCTGGCCGCAAACTGTCCTCTGGGTAACTTGGTTGCGGTCTACCGCACGCTCGCCCGTGCCGGATCGTGACGGTGGCGGAGAAGGTAAAAGACAAAACATGACCCTGAGGTCCTCGAAGTGACGTGGTAGAGCGCGCCTGCAAACTCCAGTCGCAGGGGGCGAGACATGTCATTTGACCCTACTGACCTACGGAAACAGCTCCAGCTACTTGCAGGTGGTCCGCTACCGTGGTGTTTGGCCACCTGTTCTAATCTGAGTACACACGCCGCATCGCAGCGATGCCTCACGGGGCATCGGCACGGGTGCTCTCGCGTTCACTGTCAGGCGGGCGCCATTCCCGCCCACGAAAACGCCCGCCGGTTTGCTGATTTGGGTCTCTCTGCCGCATTCTTCCCAAAACTCGGATGCGTGCATCTGGCGAGGAGCGCGATCACGGGTTACTGAACCCGGACCACGGACGATGGTTTTCAGGGAAAAGGGGCTTTATACCTTCTATACTTGTGGTGGAGGCAAGCGTGGCGATCACCACCGGCGCCGCACGGCGCGCGTTGGCGTTGTACCGCGACCGGCGTTCCTGGAAGTAGATTCAGTTAACCGGCATGCGCCAGTATTTTTCCTGGCGCCACAGCGCGGGCGAATATCTGCGGCTCCATAATGAGGCGCTGCGTATCCGGCAGCTCCTGCACAAGGAACAGCTATGGACAAAATAAAGGGCACGTCTGCAATAACGCAGCCTGACTCGGGCCGGCACGCGACCGATTCGCCGGACACGGTGATGCTCGAACTCGTGCGGCGGCTGGCGGCCGAGCTGCGCCGCCAATCCGGCGTGGTGTCGGTAAACCTCGACAGCCTGCTGGAGCGCGAACTCGGTTTCGACAGCCTGGCGCGCGTGGAACTGCTGGCACGCATCGAGCAGGCCTTCGGCGTGAGCCTGCCGGAACAGGCATTGGCCACGACGGAAACCCCGCGCGACCTTTTGCGCGCCGTGCAGGGCTGCACAAGTGCTGCGGGCGCAGGACGCGCAGGAGCGGCCGCCGTGCAGGGAAGCACAAGTTCCGCAGCGGCTGCTGTGAAGACTGTCGGGGTGAGCCGGCCGCAGCGGATCTCCACGCAAGTGCTGCCCGCCGCCCCGGGCGAAGCGCAGGCCGCGCCGGACACCACGAATAACCTCGTGGCGCTGCTCGACTGGCATGTACGCGCACATCCCGACCGCCCGCACATCACAGTGAATGAGGCTTCACTCACTAGCGGCGAAGAACAGGAAGAAACCCTCAGCTATGCGGCGCTCCAGGCGGGCGCCCGCAAAGTGGCCGCGGGCCTGCGCGCCCACGATGTCCAGCCGGGCCAGACGGTGGCGATCATGCTGCCCACGAGCCGCGAGTATTTTTTCTGCTTCTACGGAATACTCCTGGCCGGCGCCATCCCGGTGCCGATCTATCCGCCGCTGCGCGCCTCGCAGATCGAGGAGCACCTGCGCCGCCACGCGCGCATCCTTGCCAACGCGCGCGCGACCCTGCTGATCACCGTCCCCGAGGCGCGGCCGGTGGCGCGGCTGCTGCGCGCCCAGACGCCGGAACTGCGCCGCGTCGTCACCGTGACGGAGTTGAGTACAGCCGTGGTGAACCCGGCCGAGCTGGAACAGATCGGCGCCGCTGTCCGCACCCAGGACATCGCGTTTCTGCAATACACCTCCGGCAGCACCGGCAACCCGAAAGGCGTGATTCTGACGCATGCCAATCTGCTGGCGAACATCCGCGCCATGGGCCAGGCGGTGCAAGCGGATGCCAGCGACGTGTTCGTGAGCTGGCTGCCGCTGTATCACGACATGGGCCTGATCGGCGCCTGGCTCGGCAGTCTGTACTACGCAATGCCGCTGGTGGTGATGTCGCCGCTCAGCTTCCTGACGCGCCCGCAACGCTGGTTGTGGGCAATCCACCGTCACCGCGCCACGCTTTCGGCCGGGCCGAACTTTGCCTTCGAGCTGTGTCTGCGCAAAATCGACGACCTCGACCTCGAGGGCCTGGACCTGAGTTCCGTACGCATGCTGTTCAACGGCGCCGAACCGGTGAGCCCCGATACCATCCGGCGCTTCACGGCGCGCTTTGCCCGCCATGGCCTGCGGCCCACGGCCATGGCGCCCGTTTATGGCCTGGCCGAATCCTCCGTCGGCCTGGCGTTCCCGCCGCCCGGCCGCGGCCCGGTCATCGATCGCATCCAGCGCGACGCGCTGATGCGCGACGCCCGCGCTGTTCCCGCCGCTGCCAATGAACCGGCGGCGCTGGAGTTCGTCGCCTGCGGCCAGCCGCTCGCTGGCCACCAGATCCGCATCGTCGATGCCACCGGTCACGAGCTCGGCGAGCGCGCGGAAGGCCGGCTCGAGTTCAAGGGGCCGTCGTGCACCTCCGGCTATTTCCGCAACGCCGAGGAGACCCGCCGCCTGTTTCAGGACGGCTGGCTGGATTCCGGCGATCGCGCCTACACGGTCGGCGGCGAGATTTATCTCACCGGGCGCGTCAAGGACATCATCATCCGCGCCGGGCGCAACATCTACCCGCACGAGCTGGAAGAGGCGGTGGGCAATATTGCCGGCATCCGCAAGGGCTGCGTGGCGGTGTTCGGCAGCACCGATCCGGTCTCGGGAACCGAGCGCCTGGTGGTGCTGGCCGAGACGCGCGCGACCGACGCCGACACGCTCGAGCGCTTGCGTTCCGAGGTGAGCGCCGTGGCCGCGGACCTGATCGGCACGCCACCCGAGGAGGTGCTACTCGCCCCGCTGCGCAGCGTGCTCAAGACCTCGAGCGGCAAGATCCGCCGGGCCGCCAGCCGCGAACTCTACGAACGCGGAGCCATCGGCGCGCGCCCGCGCGCGCTGTGGTGGCAGTTGGCGCGCCTGGCGTGGACCGCGCTGCTGCCGGAGTTGCGCCGCGTGTTGCGCGCCGCCGTCGCGACGCTGTATGCCGCCTATGCCTGGCTGCTGTTCTGTATCCTGGCGCCGGCGGTCTGGGCAACGACCGCCGTGCTGCCGCGCCCCGACTGGAATTGGACGATCAGCCGTGCCGCCGCGCGCCTCGCGCTGTGGTTGTGCGGCATGCCGCTGCGCGTGCACGGCCTGGATAACCTGCCGCCCGGTCCGTGCGTGCTGGTCGCGAACCACGCCAGCTATCTGGACGGCATCGTGCTGGTCGCGACCCTGGCGCGCCGTTTCAGCTTCGTCGCCAAAGGCGAGCTGCGCGCGCGCCTGATCCCGCGCCTGTACCTCACGCGCCTCGGCGCCGAATTCGTGGAGCGCTTCGACCTGCAACGCGGCGTGGCCGATGCCCGGCGGCTGGCGCAGGCCGCGCGCGCCGGCCGCGCGCTCGCATTTTTTCCGGAAGGCACCTTCGAGCGCATGCCGGGCCTGGCCCCTTTCCACATGGGCGCATTCGTCGCGGCCGCCGAGGCCGGCGTACCGGTCGTCCCCATCACCATCCGCGGTACACGCTCGATCCTGCGCCCCGACCACTGGTTTCCGCGGCGCGGGACCATCAGCATCACCATCGGTAGCCCGATCTTGCCGGGCGCGGCGGACTGGGCCGCGGCCCTGCAGCTGCGCGACGCGGCGCGCGCGGAAATCCTGCGCCACTGCGGCGAGCCCGACCTGGCCGCTCACCCCGGACCGGTCTGAGCGCGGCGGGGGACGCGGCCCACTGCCTGTCTTCCCCCGTCACCGGGTGAACGAGTCCGCGCTCCTCTGCGTGCAAAGCCTGGCGTCGGAAACTTTAACAGCGCCATGTGCGCGGGGCTCGGCGCGTGGAACTCCCCTTGCCAACAAGCGTCTTGGGCGTGGTGCGCGCCTGTGCAACAACGCTTACACAACTTGAAGGCGTCGTCCCGGAACCGCCGTTGATAAACGGCGCAAAAAACGCCACAAAATTTACCTGACGCAGATACCACAGAACTAACGCGTGCGCTGCGGCCGCGCGGTGTCCCACGCGCGCAGGCCCAATACCAGCTCATCCGGCGCGGTCTCGGCCTCGATACGCAGTTGGCGCAGCGCCCAGTCGCGTGCGCCCGGCGGGAACGGCCCCGCCTCGTCCCGCGCCACCCACGCGATCAGGCCGGCAAACTCCACAGGCAAGATTTCATTTGCGCGCATTCGTTGCGCCAGCCAGCGCGCGGCTTCGATGCGCAGCCGGTCCAGCACCGCGCGGCGTTTCGCATCGGGCCGCTCGCGTTCGAGCTCGGCGCCCGCTGCCAGCACCCAGAACAGGTCTTGCGGCAATCCCGGGCCGGTGAGACCGCCCTCGCGCCACGCGTGATACAGCGCGTCCTCGCGCACCATGGTGACCAGCACGAAGTCGAGCGTCCGCGCCGCGAAGTCGATCATGCGCGAATCCTTTAACGCCTGCCCCATGCGCAACAGCGCCAGCGCCGCCTGGGCGTTGGTATCCGCGCGCTTGATGCGATCGAGCGCCGGGGGTGTCCGCTGGCGGCGCTCGGCGCGCGGCAGGCGATAGTAGCCTTCGTCCGCCACCTGCGCCTGCCAGAATCCACCGCGCTCTTTGTCCCACAGGACATCTCGCAGGTAGAACCAACCGGAGCGCGCCGCGACGGCGTTCTCTTTTCCGGCCCGCGCCATCCAGGCCGCGAGCCAGGCATTGCTCTCGAGTATCTTCGACGACTCCAGATACTCGCCGCCCGGACGCGAAGGATCGAGAAAGTTGAAGAATCCTCCGTCGAGTGGGTCGTGCAGACGCTCGCGCTCGGCCGCCGCTGCCCGCGGTACGCGCTCCGGCCACAGGCCGTGGTCCATCAAATAGATCCAGCTGAGCGGCGACGGACGCTTCAACGTGGCGCCGGTCTCGAAGCGACCGATCAAGGTGCCGGCGCGCGCGTCATACAGCGATTCGAGGTGCGCGAGGAAGGCGCGGCGGAAGGCGTCGTAACCGCGCCGATCGAGCGACTCCACCCGCACGACGTGTCCCGCTTCGAACGCGGGCGGCGGCGCGGCCGCGCCGGTTCGAAACCTGGCGAGCAGGTCAATGAGGTCGGTGGGCGTCATCACGCCCACGAACCGGTTGCGCACCTGCGCCTGCGGCGACAGCAGCACGGTAAACGGCAGGCCCTTGCCGCCGTAGCGCTGCATCAGCTCGGGGCGGGCGTCGTAATTCACCACGACCGGAACGTAGTCGCGCGCCAGCACCTGCCGCACCTCGGGCTTGTCGAGCGTGTCGCGCCGGTACTGCTGGCACCAGCTGCACCACGGGGCGTCGAAGTAGACGAACACCGGCTTGCCCGAACGACGCGCGGTGTCGAGAGCGATCTCAAAGTCCTCGATCCAACCCGCTTCCTGCCACGTGGCGGCGCCGGATCCCGCCGTCAACACCACGGCCACCACCACCGACCATGCACACGCGAACCGGAACATCGCCGCTCCCCCCGCCGAGACTGGCTTCGATTATGCGCGTGTGCGACCTAGCCCGCGAGAGGGTGGGGCCCTGCCCCACCATCATCCGATACAGGGAAAATCGGTGGTGCTGGGCCCCCACCCTACAAACAGACCCACCCCATACGCGAAGGCCTACAACGCCACATCACCGCCTGGCAAATCGCCTGGGCCACGGCCCAGCGCGAAGAACCCCTCACCGTACCCAAAGGCAAGGAATTGGAATTCTTACCCGCAGTGCTGGAAGTCCAAGTATCCCCACCATCCCCCGCCGGCCGCGCAGTGGCACTAACGATCACCAGCGTATTCGCCGTCGCCTTGTTGTGGTCCGCCTTCGGCAAGATCGACATCATCGCCGTAGCCCAAGGCAAGGTCATACAAAGCGACCGCTCCAAGGTCATTCAACCTCTAGAGGCCGGCGTCATCAAAGCCATACACGTACGCGACGGCGACCGTGTAAAACAGGGCGACGCCCTCATCGAACTCGACACCACCGCCAGCCCCGACCAAGAACGCTTTCAACACGAACACCACGCCGCCGTCATCGAAGTCGCGCGCCTACGCGCCCTGCTAGCGGACAAGGACAGGTTCGATGTCCCCGCAGGCGCCAACCCCGCCCTAGTACAAGCCGAACGCGCCCGCCTGCACGACCAGCTCACCGAATATCGCGCCCTCAAAAGCCAAGCCGCCGCCTACAAAACCCTGTACCAACAGGAATACGTCGCCCGCCTCAAATACCTCGAAGTCGAACGCGAACGCGCCGAAAAAGCCAATGAATTCAGCACCGCCCTATCCGCCGCCGAAATCCGCGCCCGCTCCCTCACCCATGAAATGACCAAGGCCGGCACCCGCGCCGGCGCCCAACACCTCACCGCCCCCATAGCCGGCGTAGTCCAACAACTCGCCGTCCACACCGTAGGCGGCATCGTCACCCCCGCCCAACAACTCCTGGTCGTCGCCCCCGAAGACGGCCAACTCGAAGTCGAAGCCATACTCGAAAACAAAGACATCGGCTTTATCAACGAAGGCCAAGACGCCGAAGTCAAGATCGACGCCTTCCCCTTCACCCGCTACGGCACCGTCGAAGGCAAAGTCACCAGCCTGTCACGCGACGCCGTACAAATCGACAAGGTCGGCCTGGTCTACACCGCCAAGGTCAGCCTCACCCGTTCCACCATCCAGGTAGACGCCAAAGAAATCCGCCTCACCCCCGGCATGAGCGTCGCGGTCGAAATCAAAACCGGCAAACGCCGGTTGATTGAGTATTTTCTGAGTCCGTTGTTGCAGGCGGGGCATGAGAGTATTCGGGAGCGTTGAGAGCCTCAGCCTCCGAGGGAGGCGGGAAAGCCTTAATGGCGGGTATAAGTTCCGAACAAGCTGGTGTGCTCAGCCTAATTACCCCGCCATAATTCCTTGAATTTCCAAAAAAATCCGTCAAAATCGCGGCTATTCCGCTTGAAATACCCTAGGACGCTCTGTACACTGCGCCCTCTGCTGCGGGGTGGAGCAGTCTGGCAGCTCGTCGGGCTCATAACCCGAAGGTCGTAGGTTCAAATCCTACCCCCGCTACCAAACCCGAAAGGCCCCGCGTCGTGCGGGGCTTTGCATTTTGGGGGTTGCGTGGCAAGAGCGTTGAGGTTTTATGGTGAAACCCATATAATCCAGCATGTTTTAGCGTGGTTTACAGGTATTTTTAAGAAGTGGGCCGCGCGCCCACTTTTGCGTTTATAGGGTACGCGTTTATTAGGATATCGATCGATGCGAGGTAGTGCGGCTAGCCTGCGCGTCCTGCTGGAACCCGCGGTTCGGACCCTGGGGTACGAACTGGTGGACGTGGAGTTCGCCGGTAGCGGTAGGAACGCGGTGCTGAGGGTGTATATCGACAGCCCGGACGGGGTGACGGTCGATGGCTGTGTTGCTGTCAGCCGTCAGGTCAGCGCCATACTCGATGTGGAGGATCCCATCGCGGGCCACTATACGCTGGAGGTGTCGTCGCCGGGGCTGGACCGGCCGCTGGTGAAGCGCGAAGATTATCTGCGTTATACCGGGGCGATAGTCAAGATTAGAACATCCCAGCCGGTGCTGGGACGGCGCAACTTCACCGGCTTGCTGGTAGGAATGGAAGGCGACACGGTAATTTTAGAAATGGACAAAGAAAGTTTTGACCTGCCGTTTGGCAATATTGAAAAGGCACGTCTGGTACCGCAGTTCAAATGATGGGTCGTTTGGGGGCGTTATGGGTCACGAAATATTAATGGTTGTAGATGCGGTGTCACGCGAAAAAGGCGTGGAACGGGAAGTGATCTTCCAGGCGTTGGAGGCGGCCTTGGCCACGGCCACGCGCAAGCGTTACAAGCAAGACGTCGACGTGCGTGTCACCATCGATCGTCATCTGGGCGCTTACGATACCTTCCGCCGTTGGCAGATCATGGACGACGAATCGGAGGAGTTTGAATTTCCCGATCGCCAGTTACTCCTGAACGCGGCCCTGCAACGGGACCCCGACGCCAAAGTAGGCGAATACATAGAAGAGCCTTTAGAGCCGATAGAGTTCGGGCGTATCGCCGCCCAGGCCGCCAAGCAGGTGATAGTACAAAAAGTCCGCGAGGCGGAACGCGAGCAGATCGTCAGCCAGTTTAAGGAGCGCAAGGGCCAGCTGGTCACCGGTGTGGTGAAGCGCATGGAGCGCGGTGACGCTATCGTGGACCTGGGCGCGGCCGAGGCCTTGCTGCCCAAATCGGGCATGATCCCGCACGAAGGCCTGCGCCCGGGCGATCGTATCCGCGCCTATCTGGAAGATGTCTATACCACGCCGCGCGGTCCGCAGTTGTTTCTCAGCCGTACTGCGCCGCAGCTTTTGATCGAACTGTTCAAGCTCGAAGTACCGGAGGCGGGTGAAGGCCTTATTACTATACACGGTGCCGCGCGCGACCCGGGTCTGCGCGCCAAGACCGCCGTGAGTTCCAAAGATCCGCGCATCGATCCCATAGGTGCGTGCGTCGGCATGCGCGGCATGCGCGTGCAGAGTGTGTCCAATGAATTGGCCGGCGAGCGCGTCGATATTATCAATTGGTCGCCGGAGCCGGCGCAGTTCGTAATCAACGCCCTGGCGCCGGCGGAAGTGCAATCCATCGTGGTCGACGAAGAGTTGCACAGCATGGACGTGATCGTGGACCCTAGCCAGCTGTCCCAAGCCATAGGCCGCGGCGGCCAGAACGTGCGCCTCGCCTCCGAGTTGAGTGGATGGGAACTCAACATCATGACCGAGGATACCGCCAGCGAGAAAGGTGCGACCGAGGCGGCGGCCACCTTGCAGATGTTTATGGAACAGTTGAACGTAGACGAAATCGTCGCCACCGTGCTGGTGAACGAAGGGTTTACCAGCCTCGACGAAGTGGCGTACGTGCCGAAACAGGAAATGCTCGCGGTCGAGGGTTTCGATGAAGAGCTGGTGGAGGGTCTGCGCAGCCGCGCGCGTGATGTGTTGCTCACTAAGGCCATCGCCCTGGAAGAGAAGATCGACATGGCCGAGCCGGCGGATGATTTGCTCGCAGTCGAGGGTATGGATGAACACACCGCGCGCCTGCTGGCGAGCCACGGCATCAAGAGCATGGAAGACCTGGCCGAGCTATCGGTCGACGAGTTGCTCGAAGTAAAAGGTATCGATGAAGAACGCGCCAAGCAGTTGATCATGGCGGCACGTGCCCCGTGGTTTAAAGATCCCGAGGTTTGAGTACTAGAGAGTCTATGTCCGAAGCCACCATCAAAAGTTTCGCCGCTCAGATCGGCATTTCCCCCGACAAGCTACTGACCCAGCTTGTGGCCGCCGGCATCGACGAGAAACTGGTCGACGACTCCCTGAGTGACGATGAGAAGATGACGCTGCTCACCTATCTACGCACCCATCACGGTGGTGGCGAGTCGGGCACCAAAAAAATCACCCTCAAGCAGAAATCCGTCAGCCAGATCAAGCAGAATTCCCGCACTGGCAGCGCACGCACGGTACAGGTGGAAGTACGCAAGAAGCGCACCTTCGTCAAACGCACCGCCATCGAAGAGGCCACACTATCCGAAGAACAGCCGGCCGAGCCAGTCACTGAGACCGATGCAGTGGTTGCCGACCTTCAGGAAGATATCGATCAGACAGTGGCCGTAGCCGAAGAGGTCGCAATGGTCGTTGCGCCGGTACCCGTTACTGGCAAACCCACCGCCGCTGCGCCAGCGACCGCCACCGCAACTAAACCCGCGGAAACTCCTGCCAAGGACGCCAAGAAGCCCGCTGCCCGTCCCGAGAAACATAAAAAGGGCGAGAAAAGTGAACGCGGAGACTGGCGTGAAGCCCCGAATCGCGGGCGTTCCGAGTTGCACATCAGCGACGCCAAAAAGCTGCGGCGCAAGCTTAAGCCCACGTCGAAGAAGGCGGTACAAACCAGCATGTCCGGTCAGCACGCCTTTGAAATGCCGACCGAACGGGTAGTGCGGGATGTATTATTGCCCGAGGCCATCAGCGTCGCCGAGCTGGCGCAGAAGATGTCGGTCAAGGGCGTGGAGGTCATCCGCGCCCTAATGAATATGGGTATGATGGTGACCATCAATCAGGTCATAGACCGCGATACCGCAACCCTGGTGGTGGAGGAAATGGGGCACGTTGCCAAGGTGGCCAGGCCGACCGATCCCGAGGCCTTGCTTGGCGGTACTGCTGCGGTTGGCAGCCAACCCGAAGGCGAGCCGGAACCGCGGCCGCCGGTAGTGACCGTCATGGGCCATGTAGACCATGGCAAGACTTCATTGCTCGATTACATCCGCAAGACCAAGGTCGCCAGCGGCGAAGCCGGTGGCATTACCCAGCATATCGGCGCCTACCACGTGGAGACGCCCAAGGGCGTGGTCACTTTTCTCGATACCCCCGGCCATGAAGCCTTCACCGCCATGCGCGCGCGCGGCGCCAAGGCCACGGACATTGTTATCCTGGTGGTCGCCGCCGATGACGGCGTTATGCCGCAGACGATAGAGGCGATACATCACGCCCGCACCGCCGGCGTACCCATCGTGGTAGCGGTGAATAAAATCGACAAGCCCGAGGCCCAGTTGGATCGAGTGAAGCAGGAACTGGTGGCACAGCAAGTGGTGCCGGAGGAATGGGGCGGCGAAGACGTGTTCGTGAATGTGTCGGCCAAGACCGGCCTGGGCATCGACGACTTGTTCGACGCGGTCCTGCTCCAGGCGGAAGTGCGGGAGTTAAAGGCGGTGCGCACCGGTATGGCCAGCGGCCTGGTGATCGAGGCGCGCCTCGACAAGGGTCGTGGTCCGGTGGTTTCAGTATTGGTGCAGCGCGGCACCTTGCGCAAAGGCGATGTCATTCTCGCCGGTAGCGAATCCGGACGCGTGCGCGCCATGCTTGATGAAAACGGCCACTCGATTAAAGAGGCCGGCCCCAGCATCCCGGTGGAAGTGCAGGGATTGTCCGGCGTGCCGAATGCCGGTGACGAAGTAGTGGTGGTAGAGAGTGAGCGCAAGGCGCGCGAAATCGCGCTCTACCGTCAGGGAAAATTCAAAGACGTTAAACACGCGCGCCAGCACGCGGCGAAACTTACCAATGTGTTTCAGTCCTTGCAGGAAGGCGAGGCCAAGACTCTTAACCTGGTCATCAAGACCGACGTGCAAGGCTCGGTCGAGGCCTTGAGCGATGCCTTGGAGAAGCTCTCCACCGACGAGGTCAGGGTCAAGGTGATCCACGGCATGGTCGGCGGCATCAGCGAATCCGACGTCAACCTGGCGCGTGCATCGCAGGCGATAGTCATCGGCTTCAACGTGCGCGCCGACAGTGGCGCGCGCCGCCTGATCGCAGCGGAAGGCGTGGATGTGCATTACTACAACGTTATTTATGATGCGGTAAACGACGTCAAGGCGGCGCTCACCGGCATGCTCAAGCCGCAGTTCAAGGAAGAGGTCGTGGGCTTAGCCGAGGTGCGCGAGGTATTCAAGGCGCCCAAGATCGGCGCCATCGCCGGCTGCCACGTGATAGAAGGGGTGGTGCGGCGCAATCGTCCGATACGCATACTGCGCGACAATGTCGTCATCTTCGAGGGCGAAATCGATTCGCTGCGCCGTTTCAAGGACGACGTTAACGAGGTCAAGGCCGGGACCGAATGCGGCATCGGCGTTAAAAATTACAACGACATCCAGGTGGGTGATCAACTCGAATGCTTCGATAAGGTTGAGATCGCGCGGACCTTGTAATGGGGGTTCTTGCCTAGCCCATGCCCAAAGACACCGGCCGCACCCGCCGCATCGCCGAATTACTCCAGCGCGAACTGGCGGAGCTTATGCGGCGTGAGCTGAACGATCCCCGCATCGTTCAGCTGACCCTGACGTCGGTGGATGTTTCGCCGAATTTGTCCCACGCCAAGGTCTATGTCACCCAGCTGAGCGGCATCGAACACGCCCCCGAAACCCTCAAGGTACTCAATAAGGCCGCTGGTTTTCTACGCCATGGACTTAAGAATAGGGTGAAGCTGCGTATCATCCCGCAATTGCGTTTTCTGTATGACGAATCCGTGGAGAAGGGTGCGGCCATTTCTAGTCTTATCGACCGCGCCCTTGCTCAAGACCGTGACAATGAACCGTAAGCTAGCTAAACATAGCGATATATATAGCACCTGGTTTGTAGGGTGGGCGACCGCCATGGATGGCGGAAGTACTGGAAACGCAGGAGCAGTTTCCAGTGAATCGCCCACCAAGGTGTGCCGACCGAAGCCACGTTTGGTGGGCGATGCCCACCCTACATACTGCGACGGTTAGGCGGCACTATATAGTTCGTACCCGATAAACCGCAGCCTAGGCGTATCATTGTGACCAGCACCCCGCGTATCAAGCGTGATATCCACGGTATCCTGCTGCTGGACAAGCCCTCGGGCCTGACCTCTAACCGGGCCCTGCAGGAGGTCAAGCACCTCTTTCAGGCACGCAAGGCCGGACACACTGGCAGTCTCGATCCCCTGGCGACCGGGTTGTTACCTCTGTGTTTAGGTGAAGCCACCAAGGTCTCCCAGTTTCTGCTTGAATCGGACAAGCGTTATTGGACCTCCGTCCGGCTGGGCCAGTCGACCACAACCTATGATGCCGAGGGCGAGGTGGTGGCGGAGCGACCGGTTAGCGTAACCCGGACCGCGATAGAGACAGCGCTGACAGGCTTCCGCGGTGAAATCCAACAGATTCCGCCGCTGTATTCCGCCATCAAGCAGGGGGGGCAGCGTTTGTATGCCCTGGCGCGGGCCGGCATAGAAGTAGATAGGCCACCGCGGCGCGTGGTCATCCACGAACTGCGCCTGCTGGACTGGTGTGGCGATCGCTTGGAACTGGAGGTTTCTTGTAGCAAGGGGACCTATATACGCAGTCTTGCCCATGATTTGGGAGAAGTACTGGGGTGCGGAGGCCATGTGGCGGCTTTGAGCCGCCTGGCCATGGGGGGATTTGTCCTGGAACAGGCCATCAGCTTGGAGGCCCTCAAGAATTTGCCGGAAAATGCGCGCTTGGCGCAGTTGATTCCAGGAGATCAAGCGCTTGGCCGCTTGCCGGCGGTGGAACTGAGTGTGAATGCGGCCTATTACCTGTGCCAGGGGCAAATTGTGACTGCGCCCCATGGCCATGGTCCTGGGATAGTACGCCTTTACGATGGGCAGGGTGGGTTCCTGGGTCTGGGTGAGATACTCCTGGATGGGCGGGTAGCACCGAAACGACTGCTACAGCCAGCAAAACAAGCAGATAGCAGACACGAAATCGGTTGAGGCGGGCGCGGCAGACGGTTAGAATAGCGCCCCTTAACGGTTAACCTAGAACGAATACTGAGGTATAGATAGATGACCCTCCAAGCGGAGCAGAAGGCCAAGATTATGCAGGAATACGCCACCGGTAAAAGCGACACCGGTTCGCCCGAGGTCCAAGTCGCCCTGCTGTCGGCACGTATCGAAGACCTATCGGGACATTTCCAGACCCACAAGCAAGACCATCACTCGCGTATGGGCCTGTTGCGCATGGTGAGCAAGCGCCGGAAACTACTCGACTACCTCAAGCGTGTGAACACAGATCGCTACCGTGGATTGGTGGCGCGTCTCGGGTTACGTAAGTAAATCTCCATCCCGGCAGCGTCTGGTCCGGGCGTATCTCTGTCTTGGATTTAAGATCACTAAAGACCAGCAGCCGCTATTATTCATGGCCGCCGGGCCGGCATCGGCCGGGCCGCACTTTGTAATACTATCTTGATAGTGTAAACGCAGAAACTGAGGACACCAGCCTTGAAAATCGTTACCAAATCTTTCCCCTACGGCAGCCACACAGTAAAAATTGAAACCGGCGAAATTGCACGCCAGGCCAGCGGTGCCGTGATGGCGAGCATGGGCGATACCGTGGTACACGTCACCGCGGTCGGGCGCAGGGAGAGTAAACCTGGGCAAGACTTTTTTCCGTTGACGGTCGATTACCAGGAGCGCACCTACGCCGCCGGCCGCATCCCGGGCGGATTTTTCAAGCGCGAAGGCCGCCCTTCGGAAAAGGAAATTCTCACTTCCCGCCTCATCGATCGCCCCATACGTCCGCTGTTTCCCAAGAGTTTCACCAACGAAGTTCAGATTATCGCCACGGTCATGTCCATCGATCCGGACATCGATCCGGACATCGTCGCCTTGCTCGGCGCCTCCGCCGCCTTAAGCCTTTCCGGCATGCCGTTCAACGGCCCGGTGGGTGCGGCGCGCGTGGGTTACATCAACAGTGCCTACGTGCTTAATCCCGGCATGCAGCAAATGGCGGAGTCGCAGCTAGACCTGGTCGTTGCGGGGACGGAAGCGGCGGTATTGATGGTGGAGTCGGAAGCCAAGATACTATCGGAAGAAATCATGCTGGGTGCGGTGTTGTTCGGCCACGAACAAATGCGCGTTGCCATCAACGCCATACGCGCCCTCGCCAAAGAGGCCGGGGTCGTGGCGTGGGATTGGACCGCGCCCGCGAAGAACGAGACCTTAATTGCCGCCATCACCAAGATGGCCGGTGCTGAGGTGGCGACCGCCTATCAGATCCGCGAAAAACTCGCACGTCAGGACAAGGTAGCGGAGATCCGCGACCGCGTGCTCGCGGCACACATCAGCGAGACCAGCAGCCCCGACGAGGTCGAAGCGGTCAAGAACATCTTCAAGAGCGTGGAAAAGAAAGTGGTGCGCGGGCGCATATTGGCGGGCGAGCCGCGCATCGACGGCCGCGATACGCGCACCGTACGGC
Organism: Gammaproteobacteria bacterium; assembly: GCA_031416355.1. GTDB lineage: Bacteria > Pseudomonadota > Gammaproteobacteria > Acidiferrobacterales > UBA6901 > JANNJF01. The sequence continues at coordinate 13,533 of JANOTM010000006.1, read as the reverse complement.
CCATTACCATACGCACCGGCGTGCTGCCGCGCGCCCACGGGTCGGCCTTATTTACCCGCGGCGAGACCCAAGCATTGGTGGTGACCACCCTGGGCACGGGACGCGACGCCCAGATCATCGATGCCCTGGAGGGCGAGCGCAAAGAACCCTTTATGCTGCATTACAACTTTCCGCCATCGTGCACCGGCGAGACCGGCCGCGTGGGCACGCCCAAGCGGCGTGAAATCGGACACGGGCGTCTGGCCAAGCGTGCCGTGGCCGGTGTGTTGCCGGATATGAGCACCTTTCCTTATATATTGCGCGTGGTATCGGAAATCACCGAATCCAACGGCTCCAGTTCCATGGCCTCGGTCTGCGGCAGCAGTTTATCGCTCATGGACGCGGGCGTAAAAATCAAGGCGCCGGTGGCGGGTATCGCCATGGGCCTCATCAAGGATGACACCGGTTTTGCCGTGCTGACCGACATCCTGGGTGACGAAGATCACCTGGGTGACATGGACTTTAAAGTTGCCGGCACTGCTGAAGGCGTGACCGCGTTGCAAATGGACATCAAGATCGAGGGCATTAACCGCGAAATCATGGACGTGGCGCTCAAGCAGGCACGCGAGGCGCGCCTGCACCTGCTCAAGATCATGAATGACGCCATCGCTACGCCGCGCGAGGAGATGTCGGAATTCGCCCCGCGCATTATTACCTTCAAGATCAATCCCGAGAAGATACGCGACGTCATCGGCAAGGGCGGCGCCACCATACGCGCCCTGTGCGAAGAAACCGGTGCCACCATCGATATCGAAGACGACGGCACCGTGAAGGTGGCCTCGGCCGATAATGCCGCCGGCCAGGAAGCGCGCCGCCGTATCGAGCAGATCACCGCCGATGTCGAGGTGGGCAAAATCTATCAGGGCCGCGTGGCGAAACTCATGGATTTCGGTGCCTTCGTCACCATCCTCCCGGGACGCGACGGCCTGGTGCATATCTCGCAAATCTCGCACGAACGTGTCGAGAATGTGAGCGACAAGCTCACCGAAGGTGAAAACGTCACCGTGAAAGTATTGGAAGTGGACAAGCAGGGACGTATACGTCTTAGCATGAAGGCGGTGGTGGAAGAAGCGCATTAATTTGTTTAAGGTGAGTCCGTGCTGTTTACTGCCCCGACCGGAAATAATACGTAGTATTTCCCCTATCCCTCTGGGAGAGGGATAGGGGTGAGGGTGCTTTTGCTTGGTTGTGCCGCGCTAGCGCGCACAATAAATACAAACTCCCAACAGAGACAGCGCAAGCCGCGCTACCCGTTACGACCCCTCAGTTTCATCCCATAACTTACGCCACCAACGCCGCCGGTTTTCCGGCAGCGGCCGCGTGGTTTCCAGAAGTTGCGGCGCTATCAGGCTCATGATCCATCCAGGTACAGGCGGGTTCTTGCTGGTGCCGCATGAGGTCCCGAGGTGGAAGGGGTCGAAGATCTTGATGAAGGTCGGTTCGGTCGTGCTGTCGGTGTAGACGATGCCGCAGTAATCCTCGTAGTGGTCCTGGTGCAACAGCGCGTCGATGGCGTCGACGAAGGCGAGGACCTGGCTGGCGTTCAACGCCTGCCCCGGCAGCGCTTCGCCTATGGCGTAGACGTACCAGCCGGCGCCGGCGCCGGCGCGCACCCTCTCCCAGAAGCCGTCTAACTGCGTCCAGCTAAGTATGCTGCTGAAGTTGCCGCGGAAGGCGGTATAGAACGGGTCGGGTGGCGTTAAGAGCGACATGGGCCGGCTAACCTATGGCTAATTCTGGCGTTGAACACACTGCGATGGGTCACGCCAGGTTCTCGATGGACTAACGCTGGCTGGCCTGGATGTAGCTGCGTGCGCGTTGGACCTTGTCTATGCAGTTGGGGAATTTCTCAAATTGCTGCTGGACATTGGCCGCAATAATTAAGTTGGCCGCCTTGGTCCACGCCACCGTGCTGTTGAAGCCTTTTACCTTGGCGTCCTCGAGTTCGGCTTCCGCGGCCTTGAGCCCGTCGGCGCATTGTAAGGCATAGTCGCTGGATATATTGCCGGAACAGCTGGCCAGGAGCAGCCCTAGGAAAATTATCGTCGACGTAGATTTTAGTGCAGAAAAGGTACGCATTGGGGTTTCCTTAAAGATTCAGGGTGGTGGATATGATTGCGCTCATGGGGTTTTACCCGCGCCCACGGGCGCAGCGGTGGGTTTTTTTCGAGTGCCAGACGCCGGGCTACTCGGCAATTCTTTGACTAAAGCGCTGACCCGCGGAAAAAGAATAATTTCTATACGCCGATTCTGGCTGCGACCTTGGGCCGTCTTGTTACTGGCTAGAGGATGGTACTCGCCCATGCCCACGGCCTCCAGGGTGGCGGGATCGATGCCAGCGGATTCCTGTAGGAAGCGCACCACATTGGTGGCACGTGCCGTGGACAACTCCCAGTTGCTGGGGAACTTGCCGCGCAGTGCCTTGCCGGTGGGCACGTTATCGGTATGGCCTTCGATACGGAAGGTCTTGTCTTTGACTTGGAATAGCACGTCACCTACGCGCTTGAGCACGCGGCGTCCTTCTTCGGTTATGTCTTTCTCGCCGGAAGGAAACAGTATCTTGTCAACGATATTGACCGAGAGGCGGTCGGCCAATTGGGTAATCTTGACTTGGCCGAGCTCGACCTCTTTTTGCAGGGTCTTCACCATTTCCGCCTGGGTGCTGCGGGCCTTGGCGATTTCTTCCTCTTTTTCTTTGGAGATTTTGGCGACTTCTTCGTCCAGGCGATTGGTTAAATACGCCACGTGTTCCTTGAGGCGGGTATTTTCCAGGGCCGCTTCCTGGTATTTTTCCTCCACATCCCGCTGCTCTTGACGCAGCCGTTCACCATAACCCCAATAAAGATAGGCGGCCACGGCGCCGATAATCAGTGAGAAAACAAAGAGAAATCGAGAAAAATTATTCCACATAGAATCGCTCTTGCCGGCCATACTGCAATCGTACCACGGAAACCGGCCGTCGTTTCCGCTGGCAGGCGTCCATAAGGCGTGCGGGTATAACGTGCTTGAGATAGCGGAGGATTACTGTTTCTGGGGAGCGGTCACGCTAGCGGTGGCCAGTGCGGATTATTTACGACGGTAATTCGCGATAATAGTAACCAGCGGCCCAATTCACGCTCATTTGGCGACGGAAGTTGGCTTCTTCCTCGTCTATCTGTGCCCGGCCATAGAGATGACCTTGGGCCCAGTGGATACCAATGGCGCGCAAGGTATCCGCCTGTTGTTCGGTTTCCACATGTTCCGCTAGGGTAATGAGCCCCAGCTCATTGGCGGTATTCTGGATGCCGTTGACGATGGCACGGACCTTGGGTTCGGCGATGCGCTGTATGAAACGGCCGTCGATTTTAAGAAAGGACACCGGCAGGTCGGCCAAATACTGAAAGCCGGAATAACCGCTGCCGAAATCATCCAGCGCCAGGCGCGCACCTAGGTCCAGAAAAGGTGCCAGCATTTGACGGGTAAGCTCGGGGCTGCCCAGCAGTTCGCGTTCCGTGATTTCGATAACCAAGGGGAAAGACCGCGTGGCCGTATTATTGTCGCGAATTGCGTCCAGGATGCGGGCGGTCTTGTCCTTACCTAGCTCCTCGGCCCATTCCCGCTCTAGCGGCAAGAGAGGGATGGGGCACCCTTCGGCGGTAGATTCCTGGGTAGGCACGACGTTGTCCGCGTTCATTGCAGCAGGGAAGCCCTTAACCGAATCTAGCAGCTCTCTGAATAATTCCGGATGCCGCAGTAAATCGCCGGAGATATTGACGAAGTGCATGATTGGATTATTGGCCGCGAGTTGTCTCAGATAGCGATCGAAGGCAGACAGCAGCACGGTGCGGTCGATTTTATGGGTAAGCTGAAACTGGCTTGCCACCTGCATGAATTCTTCCGCGGCGATGGTATGCCCATCGGTAGTGATGATGCGGGCCAGGGCCTCTTCGGCGACCACGTTTCCGCTGATGAGATCAACGATAGGTTGATACGCCGGCATTACCCGCTCTTCGCGCAATGCGGTGTCGAGTATGTTGCCCATACGCAGGGCATGATGCGCGAGACTCGCGGCGGCAACCACCCGGTTGCGCCCGGTCTGCTTGGCGTGGTATTGCGCCTCGTCGGCCGCAATCAGCAAGGTCTTTACTTCGTTGCCATCGTCCGGATAGGCGACGCTGCCAAAACTTGCCGTGACATGGACTAGGCTGACGCCCACTGGGAACGCGGTGTTTGCAATGGCGGCGCGCAGCTCCTCGGCGATCCTGGGGATTTCCGCCGGTAGTGCATCGGGAAGTATGCAAAGAAATTCATCCCCCGCCCAACGACCCATGAGACCGCGATTGCGTAAAGCAGTGCGCACGACGTGGGCGAGGTGTTTGAGTACAGCGTCGGCGAGTCGGTGGCCGAAGCGGCCGTTGACCAGTTTGAACCGGTCGATACTGAACAAAATAAGCCCAAAAGGATTACCGTGGTTCTCGCCGCGCGCTCAGGTGGTTTCCAGGCTGTCCTGCAATTCTCTACGATTCAGAAGCGTAGAGAATTGGGCGAATGGCAGGGGGGGGTGTTTGTTCATGGCCAAGATCCTTTTGTGCCGATTAAGCCGCCCAGCATATCCAATAAAGGGGGGCTATTCCAGAGCAAAATACACCATATGTCGTATTTTCACGCCCGAGTATCGAGGGTTTAGCCGCTACCACGGTAATTGCATGCCGAGGGGGTGAATTTTCGTGCCCGGCTGGTTATAAGGAAACAAATGATTCTCATGCTTTCCCCTAGCCCAGCAGGCCGCGCACATTCGCTAAATGGGCATCGGCGCGTTCCTGTTTTTCCTTGGGATCGGTGGTCCCATCGCCGCCTTCCCATTGCAGATCTTCCGTGGGTAGTTCGGATAAAAAACGGCTGGGGACGCACGCCGTGGTCTCACCGTAGCGTTTGCGTTTTTGAGTAAGCGAGAAGGTAAGGGACTTGCGCGCCCGGGTAATGCCCACGTACGCCAGGCGCCGTTCTTCCTCGATGGCCTCCTGCTCGACGCTCACGCGATGGGGTAATAGCCCTTCTTCCATGCCCACGATGAAGACGTGTGGGAACTCCAGGCCTTTGGCCGCATGCAGGGTCATGAGCATGACTTGATCGTCGGTGCTGGCCTCGGCATTGTCCAGCATGCCCAAGAGGCTGATGCGCGCCACCGTGTCGCGGAAGCTTTTGTCTTCGTCCTGGGTGGTGATGCGTTGCATCCAGGCCACCAGTTCAAGCACGTTTTCCATGCGCTTTTCGGCCGCATGCGGGGTGTCGCTGGTTTCTTGCAGCCACTCATCGTAGTGGATTTCCGTGAGGATATGGCGTGCCAGAGACGCGGCTTCTTGTTCTTGCGCCAGATCGGCCATGGCGACCACCCAATGGGTGAAGCGCTGGAGTGCACCGAGTTGGCGTTCGTTGAGATGTTGCGCCAAACCCAGCTCGAATGACGCCTCGACCATGCCTATGGCGCGCTGCGTCGCATACATGCCGAGTTTCTCCAGGGTCGCAGTGCCGATTTCGCGGCGCGGCGTATTGGCGATGCGCAGGAACGCATTGTTGTCATCGGGATTAGCGATGAGTTTGAAATAGGCCATGACATCGCGTATTTCACTGCGCTCAAAGAACGAGGTGGCGCCGCTGAGAAAATAGGGGATACGCTGTTCGCGCAGCGCGCGCTCGAACAGGCGCGCCTGATGGTTGCCGCGATAGAGCAGCGCATAGTCTTTGAAATCCGTGCGCTGGGTGAACTTGTGATGCAATAATTGCGATACCACCCGTTCCGCCTCGTGTTCCTGGTCGCGCGATACCATGACTTTGATCGGATCGCCGAAACCGAGATCGCTCCACAGACGTTTTTCGAATATATGCGGATTGTTGCCGATGAGCGCATTGGCGGCCTTGAGTATGCGCCCAGTGGAGCGATAGTTCTGTTCCAGCGTGATGACCTTAAGATCGGGGAAGTCGCTTTGCAGGTGCACCAGATTTTCCGGCTGCGCCCCGCGCCAGGCATAGACCGACTGGTCGTCGTCACCCACCACCGTGAGGGCATTGCGCGGGTGTACAATAATTTTTACCAGTTCGTACTGACAGGCATTGGTGTCCTGGTATTCATCCACCAGCAGATAATGGATGCGGTTCTGCCACGCCGTCAGGGTGTCGGGGTGCGTCTGCAATAGCCGCAGTGGTTGCAAGATCAGGTCATCGAAGTCCACGGTATTGCACGCCAATAGATTGCGTGCATATTCCGAATAAATATGGGCAGCGGTGGCCTGGGTCGCATCCGTGGCGGCCTCGATCAACGCCTGTTCGGGAGTGGCGAGGGCGTTTTTCCAGCGTGAAATCCGCCATTGTATTTTTTCGGCCACGCCGCCGGCACGCGCCGATCCATCCTTGAGAAATTCGCGTATCAGCGCCAGGCTGTCGCTGGCATCGAAGATGGAAAAACCTTTTTTGTAGCCGAGCAAATGGCCGTCGCGTCGCAGGATATTGAGGCCTAGGGTATGAAAGGTCGATACCGTCAGGCCTTTTAATTCCTTGCCGTGCAACAACGCCGACACCCGCGTCTTCATTTCGCGCGCCGCCTTATTGGTAAAGGTCACGGCGGCGATGTGGGCCGGTGCTATGCCGCAGTCCTGGACCAACCAGGCGATCTTGCGCGTGATAACCGACGTCTTGCCGCTACCGGCGCCGGCCAATACCAGCAACGGGCCGTTGATATAACGCACCGCTTCTTTTTGTCGGGGATTGAGTTCAGACAAGGGAGTTTTAAGGGTATTGCCGGTGGACGAGACCGGCTATTCTACCCGAGTGCCGCGGTAACGGCTAACACCCATGACGGTTGCTGTCTACAAACATCATCCGTTGCGATTTTGCGACGCATCGGCGCCGGTCTGATCTACTTTTGTCCAGGTCAGCTGGTCGAGTGCATCTAAGTAGTTTTGCACCTTGGCGTGGATATTGTCTGGATCGCGCACGCACGCGTCGATAAGACCTAACAGAGGATAGGCCTCGAAGGAAATCGCTACACCCTGGCGCAGAATATCCAGGGTGTGTATGCCCTCGCCGTGTATGGCGTCGCGTTGGCCGCGCACCAGTAATCGTCCGAGCTCGTGGTGATGCGAGCCGGCACTGGTGGCGGTGGTGATAAGATCCCCCAGGCCCGCCAGCCGGTAGGGTGTGGCGGCGAGACCGCCGAAATGAGTGACTATGGCGCTGATTTCCGCGAGCGCGCCGACCGCCAGATGCCCGCGCATATTGTCGCCCAGGCGCAGTTCATCGGCGACGCCGAACAGGATGGCGTAGACATTCTTCAAGGCCGCCGACCAGGCGATGCCCATCGGGTCCGATGCCGCTTCGATGTGCAGGCCGGTACCGTGAAAAAGTGCGACGGCCTTGCGCATACCGTCACCGCCGTTTACCGCAAGCTGGGCAAAGGCCGGTTTGCCGGCGCGGATCTCTTCCGCGATCATGGGTCCGTACAGCACGCCATGGGGGATTTTTGTGCCCAGTACCTGGCTGAATACATCCGCCGGTGTCCGGCCGTGCTCATCCAGGCCCTTGGCGATACTAAGGCACAAGGTCCGGCGGGACAGCGCCGGAAGCAGGCGGCTCACCAGGTCGAAATGGGGTGGGGTGGGCACGCAGAAGAGCACCACATCACGGTCAGCTGCCAAGGTTTCTGGTGCCACCGGCCTGCCATCCGGGCGCGGTGCGCGTTCCCATACCTCGAAATCATGCCGGTTTCCCAGGAGATGCTGCATGGCATGACCCATTTCACCATGGCCCATGATCAAAACCTTGAATCGGACGTTGCGCATAATCAATTCCTTGAAACTAAAAATCTGATAATCCTGTATTCTGGATGCCGCTGGATCGGGCCGGCGGCCTGATCAGCTTATAATCAAGCACTGACAGACATAAATATATCGCATAGGAGTTTTCTTGGCAGTGCAATCTCGAAACAGGATCTTTTTTATCCCTGGTAAAAATCCCAAACCCCCGGCGGCGGAACACCAGGCCTGGCTATGGCGCTGCCTGCTCAGCAGTATACGCCAGGTCGATGCGGCGTTGATTCCCGAACTTTGCGCGAGCCCGGACAACTTTCAGCTGGTTGCGTGGAATGAGATATATTACCAACAGACCAAGGCGTCCGAGGACGATGCCCCCTGGATCGAGGCGATGCTGGCGAAGGCCGGGCCCGATGCGCGGGATAGGCGCGAGGCCCTGTCCTGGCGCCGTCGCTGGGTACGCTTGCACTATACGCTGGCGGATTTTTTTCCGTTTTTGATCCCGTTGTTTCCCGATCCGGCGGCGAAAAACATGGTCCTGGAAACCGAGCGCTACTTTAACAATCACGCGGGCACGGCAGATCAAATACGCGAACTCCTCAAGGCACCCCTGCGCCGTATGTTGGCCGCGGGCGACCGGATACTGCTCATTGGCCACAGCATGGGTAGCATTATTGCTTACGACGCCCTTTGGGAGTTATGGCACGCCGAGAAAAACCCGGGCCGCATCGATAGGTTGCTGACTCTGGGCAGCCCTTTGGGGATGCGGTTTGTCCAAAACCGCCTGCTGGGATTCCATAATGGGCCGGATCGGCGTTTTCCAGGCAATATCAGGCACTGGATCAACATTGCCGCGCAGGGTGATCTCACCGCCCTGGACCCGAATTTGAGGGACGATTTTGCGTCCATGCTGAACGCGGGCATGGTCGAATCCATTACCGATGTGCACGATATATACGCCTATTTCCGCAACCAAAGCGGGCTCAATGTGCATAGGTCCTACGGATATCTGGCCCATCCCTATATTGGCCGGGTGGTGGCGGATTGGTGGCGCGCGGATAAAGGGTAAGATGAGATTTGCGCTTTAACTATAGCTAGATACGCTAGAATGGATTAGATTTACGCCTGTTTGCGGCGTGTAGGGGTGCTCAGCCGTTAAAGGACCGATTAGGTCGCGGCTGTCTCAATGGAGGGTACAAAAAGAATGGCCGGCAAGAAATACGTCAACGCGGTGCTTACCGATACCGCGGAGGAAAATAGCCTGCCCATCATGGAAGGGGTGATGGGGCCACCGGCCATCGACATCCAGACCTTATTTGCACGCCACGGCCTGCTGGCCTATGACCCCGGCTTCCGTTCCACCGCCTCGTGTTTGAGCGCCATCACCTTCGTGGATGGGGACGCGGGTCTGTTGCTGTACCGCGGTTATCCCATCGAGGAGTTGGCGCAGCACAGCAATTTTACCGAGGTCACCTACCTGTTGATGTACGGCGAAATACCCAACGTCAAGGAGTTTGGCGAATTCCAGTCGACCATACACCAGCATAATCTGCTGCACGAGCAGGTGCTGAATTTCTACCGCGGTTTCCGGCGCGACGCGCATCCCATGGCGGTGATGGTGGGCGTGGTGGGCGCGCTGTCGGCGTTTTATCACGACGTCATGAATATCAATAACCAGCAGGAACGCGAGCTGGCTGCCATCCGCCTGGTGGCCAAGATCCCAACCATCGCCGCCGCCAGTTTCACCTACAGCACCGGCCGCCCGCAACGCTATCCCAGCAACGGCCTGGACTATGCGTCGAATTTCATGCAAATGCTGTTCGGTCTGCCCAACGGTGAATACATGGTGAACCCGGTGGTGGCGCGCGCCCTGGACCGCATATTGATACTGCATGCGGACCACGAGCAGAATGCCTCGACCTCGACGGTGCGCATTGCCGCGTCTTCCGGTGCCAATCCGTTCGCGTGCATTGCGGCGGGCATCGCCAGCCTGTGGGGGCCAGCGCACGGCGGCGCCAACGAGGCGGTGTTGAAGATGTTGTCGGAGATCGGGACGCCGGTAAACATACCCAAGGCAATCGCCCGTGCCAAGGATAAAAACGACCCGTTCCGGCTCATGGGATTCGGCCACCGCATCTATAAGAACTTCGATCCGCGTGCGCGCGTGATGCAGGAGAGCGCGCGCGAAGTATTGGAGCATCTAGGCATACACGATCCGCTGCTGGACGTGGCCATGAAGCTGGAAGAAATTGCCCTGCAGGACGATTACTTTATTCAGCGCAAGCTGTACCCGAATGTGGATTTCTATTCCGGTATATTATTGCGTGCCATGGGTTTGCCCATGAACATGTTTACCGCCATTTTCGCGGTGGCGCGCACCGCCGGCTGGGTAAGCCATTGGCTGGAGTTGCATAAGGATACTGGCCACGGTATCGATAGACCGCGCCAGGTATATATAGGACAAAAACTGCGGCATTATTCCAAAAAGAAATAGCACGTTAAATCATGCCGGGTGAGCTTCGATGAGTAGAGTTGGGGTCGGGTATTATGCACGCCTATTAGCGTGCGCGGCCGCAGGGATGTGGGCCTGGAGTCCGGCACTACAGGCTGGCATAGCGCATGATCCCAGGCTTACCTGGAAGTCGCTACGCAGTGCGCATTTCGTGGTGCATTTTCACGATGCCGAAGAACCGCTGGCGCGTACCACCATTGCCATTGCCGAGCGCGTGCACGCGCGCCTCACACGTGAGTTCAATTGGGTCCCGGATGCGCCCACGACTGTGGTCTTGACCGATGGTGTTGATTTGTCCAATGGCTATGCCCAGGCCTTTCCTGCGAACCGCATGACCTTATATGTTAGTCCGCCCGACGATATCAATGGCCTGGAGGAGCACAACGGCTGGCTGGAGACAGTGATTACCCATGAATATACCCACATCCTGCATCTGGATCGGGCCGCCGGCGCACCGCGTTTTCTGCGCCACATTTTTGGGCGAAACTTTTTGCTGTTTCCCAACACCTTTCAGCCATCCTGGCTAATCGAAGGCCTGGCCACGTATACCGAGACCGATGCGGCGCACGGCCACGGGCGCGGACAAAGCGCGTATTTCGACATGTTGATGCGTGTAGAGGCCCGCAACGGCATCAAACCCATCGCCCAAGTCAATCAGCCCATCGCTACCTGGCCGGCCGGGGCCACGCCCTATCTCTACGGCGTTCAGTTTCACAATTACATCGCCGCGCGCCACGGCGCCGAGAAAATTCCCCAGCTGGTGGCGAATTACAGCAATAATTTCATCCCATTTTTCGTCAATTCCAATAGTCGCCAAGTGCTCGGCAAAAGCGTTGAAAATCTGTGGCCGGACTTTGACCAATATGTAAGGGATAAATATGCCGACCAGACTCTATCGATACAGCAAACGGGCGTGCGCCAAGGTACGCGTATTACCGAGCATGGCTACTACACCGGTGGCGCACGCGCGCTGCCGGATGGCAGGCTCATTTATCTGAGCCGGGATGGAAAATCCGAGCCGGCCCTCATGCGCTTGTCGCCGGGAGGGGCAGGTCCGAAACGGCTCGCATCGATACACTGGGGTGCGCGCTTCGATGTGCATCCCGTCGCCGGGGTGTTGCTGGCGCAGCCGGAGATATTTCGCAACGCGAATCTTTATTACGATTTATATCGGGTGGATATCGACAGCGGCCAGACCCAACGGCTCACCCAGGGTGCACGCTATCGCTACGGCGTATGGAGCCCCGAGGGCGATAGCATCGTTGTCGTGCATCAGGCCTTGGGCGTCAACAGCCTGCGGCGTCTGACACCCGCAGGCCAGGAACTCGAAACACTGTGGACCGCTCGCGATGGCGAAGTGCTGGCTGCCATGAGCTGGTCTCCCGGCGGCGCATCCTTGGTTGCCGCTGTGTGGCGTACCGGGGCGGGCTGGAATCTGGAACAGTTCTCTTTGACGGATCGCCGTTGGACGATCTTGACCCACGACACGGCGGTGAAAGCCGATCCGCAATTCTCCGCCGATGGGGCTTCTATTTTATTTACCTCCGACCACGGCGGTGTCTATAACGTGCGGCGGCTGACCCTTGCTACCGGTGATATCACCACCTTGACCAACGTGGAGAGTGGTGCTTTTCATCCGTCCCAGGTCACGCCTGATGCGCCACTGTATTATACCGGCGCCGGCCGCAATGGCTTTGACCTCTATCGAATGGACCAGGTGCGGGAACAGCCGCTATCCATATGGTCTGCCCCCACTGTCAAGACGCAGGCGCCTGCCTCCACGGCTCCTGTGCTTCCGCCATCCCAGACGCTCGCTTTGGACGATTACTCCCCCTATTCGGACCTGCGCCCGCGCTGGTGGCTGCCACACATTGCCGTAGATACCGGCAGAACCGAACTGGGCGTGATTACCAGCGCCTCCGATCCACTCGCACGGCACATTTACGCCGCGGATGTGGCATATGATTTCCGTAATAACTGGATGGTGGGCGATTTTAATTATGTGTATGACCGGTGGTATCCCATTTTTAAACTGCGCGCTGCGCGCTACAACGAAATCGAGACCGACAGCAATGACGAGGCGGTACGGGTACGGCGCTCTGATACCTACCAGACAGAAGTCATCTTCCCCTTAGTTTATTATCGGCAGCGCTGGTCGCTACACGTTACCGCCCTGCAGGTACAAGATTCCGATGGCTGGAGAGCAGCGGGAACACTAGCGTTACCGGATACCACCGACAATGTGCTGGGGACGGCCCTGGTTTTCGATTCCACCCGCCGCTATGCGTTTTCCATCAGTCGCAGCAATGGGCGCCACGTGCAACTCGCGGCTGAAAATAGTGATGCCCTGGGCGGCAGCGACTATACCGGTAACGTATATACTCTGGATTGGCGCGAGTTTGTTACCTTAGGCAACCAACACGTGCTGGCGCTACGCCTGGTGGGTGGCTGGGGCGAGGAGCAGCCGCGTCGGTTTCAACTAGGGGGGAGCCGCAGCGCCGTGTCGGCACCGCCATTGTTGGCGGGCTTGGATTATGCTTCGCCGTTTTATCAGCGCGACCATGCACTGCGTGGCTATTCCTTCGGCGCGCCCGGGCTGGTGGGACGGCGCATGGCGCTGTCTACCTTGGAGTGGCGGTTTCCCGTGAGCCGTATCGAGCGTGGCATCATGGCGCCGCCCCTGGCCCTGCATCAAGTCTTCGGCAGTGTATTCGTGGACGCGGGGGCCGCTTGGGATAGCGGTAACAAGCCTGAAACCTATTTTACGAGTGCCGGTATCGAGGCCCATGCCGATACCATATTATTTTATAATGTCGGCCTAAATCTACGCTTGGGTTATGCGCATGGTTACAGTAGGGGCGGCGATAACCAGATCTATCTCAGGGCTGGAACGTCTTTCTAAACCGAACCAGCAGGCGTAATCGCATGTGGGAGTCGCATGATTCGGTGTCTGTGCCTCTTTGTTTTCCTTTCTGCCCCATGCTTGGCGCTGGCGCAGGAGGTGTCTGAGTCGCCATCCAGCGACGCTCAGAAAGCCCCGCGCGCGCGTATCATCAGTGAAATTCGTTTTGCCGGCAATAAGACCACACGTCCCGAAATATTCCTGCAAGAAATGCAGGTAAAGGTCGGCGACCCGGTGGATGCGGCGCTCATCGAACAGTCGCGCCAGGCCATCATGGATCTTGGGTTGTTCAAGTC
>JANOTM010000005.1:0-17063 GCA_031416355.1 Gammaproteobacteria bacterium | reverse complement strand
CAGGGTTTCAACGCAGCCGTGGCGGCCGCAGTAACACGGCGGGCCTAGCGGCTCCAATACATTGTGGCCCCACTCGCCGGCGATATGTTGCAGCCCTTGCAGCACGCGGCCGTTCACGACGATGCCGCCGCCGACACCGGTACCCAGGATCACACCGAACACCACCGGCTGCGCGCGCCCGGCGCCGTCCAGGGCTTCGCTCAGGGCAAAACAATTGGCATCGTTGGCCAGGCGTAACGGGCGCGCGAGCATTTTTTCCAGATCGCTTAAGACCGGGCATCCGTTGAGGCACACGGTGTTGGAATTTTTCATCATGCCGGTGGCGGCGGCGAGCGCGCCGGGCGCGCCTATGCCCACACGGCACGCACCCTGAACACGTTGCTCCAAGTCCGCGACCAAGGAACACACATTGTTCAGGATCGTGTCGTAGCCTAGGCCTTGGGGTGTAGGCCGACGCAGGCGTTGCAGGATATTCCCGGCGGTGTCCATGACGATGCCTTCGGTCTTGGTGCCGCCGAGATCGATGCCTATGCGTAGCATGCTGGCGTTTTAGTATGACCCGGGTGCACGCGGCCTTACGCCACGCCTTGTAACCAGCGCGTATAGAGGATGTCGGCTACTTGATGCAGGCGCTGGATGCGCTGATCGATATCCACGATCATCTGATCCAGGCTCTGAACGGTGGCGGAGGGGTGTTTGATTTCTTCGCGGCTGATGGTCGACCAATCGTGGATCATCTTGGGCAGCATCTCCACGTGGCACTGGAGCGCCAGACTCTTGCCTATGACGAACGCCTGGTTATTGCACGCGGGGCTTTTCAGAATGTGGGTGGCACCCTGGGGTATGGTGAAGGTCTCGCCATGCCAATGGTACACCTCGAATTCGGGCGCCAGGCCATCGAGCCAGTGGCGGGCGATGGCGCTGTCGATGCGCTCCACCGGCAGCCAGCCGATTTCGCGCACCGGATTGACGCTGACCTGTCCACCCAGGGCCTTGCTCATGAGCTGGCCGCCCAGGCAGTGGCCTAGCACCGGCACGTCGGCGGCGACCGCCTGGCGTATGAGGTTAAGCGCCTTGGGTATCCACGGCAGGGGGTCGTTGACGCTCATGGGACCGCCCATGAATACCAAGCCCGATACATGGTCTATGCTTTCTGGAAGTGCTTCGTTCTGATCGATCTTGACCAAGCGGTAGGCGATACCACGACGATCGAGAAAACGAGCGAAATAGCCGGGGCCTTCTCCGGCGGAGTGGCGGAAGATCACAATCTCATTCATGATCATGAGTCTAACGTGTCAGGTCGGGCCCCGAAAGAGCATGCACCACATCTTTTTAAAAATTATTTTTCTGATACTGGGTATAGTCGCGGTGTCCGCGCCGCGGGCGGCGGATACGGTATCGATTTACGCCTTGTTCAATGGCAAGGCCATACTCCTGGTGGATGGCAGCCGGCGCGTGCTCAAAGTTGGCGACGAAAGTCCGGAAGGTATACGCTTAATCAGCGCCAGTACCGAGACCGACGAGGCCGTCATCGAAATAAATGGCAAGCGCAGCGTACTCAAACTGGGCGTGGTGGTGTCGAGTTTTAACAACTCCGCGCCGGCGAGTGCCACCCTGTGGGCCGGCGACCGTGGGTTTTTTCATGCAGACGGCAGCATCAATGGCGTGACCGTGACTTTTTTGGTGGATACCGGCGCCAACACCATCGCCATGAACAGCGCCACGGCACGTCGCATCGGCCTTGCCTATGAAAAAGGCCAGGCCGGCATCGCTACCACCGCGTCGGGTTATGTGCGAATTTACCGCCTGACCCTGGACCTGGTCAAGGTGGGTGAGATTGAGCTGCGTAATATTGAAGCGGGGGTGATAGACGGACCCCAGCCCGATACCCCGTTGCTCGGCATGTCGTTTCTGGGGCGCCTGGAAATGCGGCGCGATGGCGATAAAATGGAGTTGATCAAGAAATATTGATCGTTGGGTGATGCTATTTCCAAGCCTACGCATTGCCATGCCTACCCACAAGACCTACCATACTCGCACAAGTTTACAAAAGTACACACGCCGCATTCTATGCATCCTCCTCAAGACACGAATCTTTCTCTTAAAGGCGCCACCGGCCTGCGGCGTATTTGGCGAGCCTTTTTTTACTCCTGCCAGGGCATTGCCGCCGCCTTTCGTCACGAAAGCGCGTTTCGTCAGGAGGTATTGCTCGCAATGGTTCTTTTGCCCGCGGCCCTGTGGCTGGATGTGGCACCCACGGCCAAGGCGCTGCTTATTATGAGCGTCATGCTGGTGCTCATCGTGGAACTGTTGAATTCCGCGGTGGAGGCGGTGGTGGATAGAGTTTCGGTCGAGCTGCACCCCCTTGCCAAGCGCGCCAAGGACATCGCCAGCGCCGCGGTATTTTTGTGTCTTGTCACCGCGGTGATGGTATGGATGCTGGTACTGTGGGACCGGTATGGAAACTGACCGGCGCAAATAAAAATCCTTCAGGGTATCGCTTTGATATTTTTTCCTTCAAACACCAGGCTGGTGCCGGGCGTCATCAGCACGCCGCGCAGGCGGGTAGGCTTGAGGCCATCCAGAAACGGCTTCGGGTCTTGGGTTAAGACCGGCAGAGTGGCGTAATGCATGGGGATCACGGTTTTTGCACGCACCGCCATGGCCGCCTTCACCGCCATGGGCGGTTCCATACCGTAGTGCCCGCCGATATTAATCAGGGCGACGTCCGGTGCATAGGTATCGCCGATGAGTTTCATATCGGAGAAATAGGCGGTATCGCCGCTGTGGTAAATGGTGGGCCCGTGCTTAATTTTGATGATGAAGCCCACGGGATTGCCGGCATATACCCGGTCCGGATCGGTGTCATCGGCGTATGGATTACCAAGACCGCTGGAGTGGATCGCAGGCGTCATGGCCACCATGACTTCGCCCTCGGCGATGTCGATTTCCCCACCTATGTTCATCAACGTGTCGTAGCCCATTTGCTCTTTGGGATAACCATGTAGTTTTGCCAAGTTGGCGCCGAGTTCGGCATTGGCCACCAGGCGTGCCCAGGTATTCTTTGCCAGTGCCACGGCTTCGCCTACGTGATCGGAATGACCGTGGGTGAGGAGGATGTAATCCACGCGTTGGATATCCGTCAGCGGGTCGCGGCCGTTTTTTGCCGCGGGGTTGGCCGGGTTCTTGAGCCACGGATCGATCATCAACACTTTGCCGCTGGGGGTGGTGATTTCGAACGCCGCATGTCCATGCCAAGTTAGCGTGGTGGTGGCGCAGACGGCGCTTTGCATGGGCGCAAGCAACACTAATAGGCAGGCAACAAAACGGGTCATGGGCGCAGTCTCGTGTGGCGAGCCGCTCATTTCAATCAAACCGAGTGTGAAATGCAAGCGCCGGGGTTGGGAAAAATCCAATATTTTGTCGGGGACAGTGGGAGATAAAGCCGTTGTTCTGCTATATAAGCAGGACCACTGTATAACCGTCGGGGAAGAGGCAGCATGGCATTAAAGAAAACAGCAACCCGGTTTCCGCGGCTTCTGGGCGCCAATCTCGTAGCTGGCTTGCGCCTGGCATTTTTCCAGCGCGTGAAGCCCAAGCAATTCAGCGTTTCCCTGGACCAGGCCATGGGCCTGGTGCTGGTGGGTGTGGCGCTGGACTTGGTTGTCGATCTGGTGCCGCTGGGCCTGAGCGCCGATTTCAATATCTATGCGCTGCCGTCCGTGGCATTCAGCCTCGTCCTTGCCATAACGGCGGGATATGTCATTTCCAAAGTACAGAAAAAGCCGTCCGTAGTGCTGACCCTTTTCGTGGTGATGTTGAGCGCCACGCCCGTGTTCAGTGTACTGGTGATGGTGTGGGGCTATGTGGACCAGGCCGCAGCCGGCATGTTGTGGGTGCCCGGCAGGAAGCTGATCTCCGTGAGTTATTATTTAATCTTGGCATGGTATCTGGCGGTGGTTTTCCGTGCCGTCAGCTTGCTGGTATCCGCCCATCTAGTCCGCATTACTGGCCTGGCCATGGTGTATGCAGGGATAACGCTGCTGCCGCTGTTTCTGGTACCGGATCAGGATTTTTGGCAGCCGCATTACGATGACAATTTCAATTACCCCAAGGTCAATGCCGAGGACGTGTTTTATGCCCAGGACGCCCTACTCGATACGGCCTTACAGGACCTGTTGCCGTCGCGCCGGGGTGTAAGCGATCTCTATTTCGTTGGTTTTGGCTCCTATTTCGCACAGGATGTGTTTATGCGTGAGATACGCTCCATCCGCAAGTTGTTCGATGAGCGCTTCGATACGCGTGATCGTTCCGTAGCGCTGATCAACAATGCGATAACCGTGATAGATACGCCCATTGCGTCGCGTACGAACCTGTCGCGAACCTTGCATCATCTGGGTTCCATCATGAATCCTGAGGAGGACGTGCTGTTTCTTTATCTCACCAGCCATGGTTCCAGTAATCACCGCCTGTCCGTGGATTTCTGGCCGCTGCCGCTAAATGAAATGAGCCCGGAACAACTCAAACAGGTGCTGGATGAGTCCGGTATCAAGTGGCGGGTGATCGTTATTTCCGCGTGTTATTCCGGCGGGTTCATGGAGCGGCTCAAGGATGATCACACTGTGGTGATGACCTCCGCCAGTGCCGATAAGCAATCGTTCGGTTGTGGCTCGGGCTATGAGTATACCTATTTCGGCCAGGCGCTATTCGACCAGGAGCTGCGTGCGGGTTACTCGTTCGTGCAGGCGTTCAACGGCGCGGCCAAGATCATCGCCAAGCGCGAGAAGAAAGAGGGGCTGGATGCGTCCGTTCCTCAAATGCACGCGGCGCCGGCGCTGGTGCAGAAGTTGGGAGCAATGGAAAAGCGGCTTGCGCGTAGGGCGCATACGTCATTGGTTGCCCCGCGCTCGGCCAGTGTTCAAGCGATGCAGCACCTGACGCAGACCCAACAAAAAGGACGGCCATGAAGAATAAGGGAACCTCTATAAATTGTGCTTCCGTCATTCCCGCGCAAGTGGGAATCCAGTATCTTCAATGTGTTATAGATTCCCGCTTGCGCGGGAATGACGATTTTTAGAGGTTCCCATAAGACGAAGACAGACAAATATCGCCATGGTGTGCAAACTCCAAGCCCTGCCATAAAGATCGCGCCTTGGTCAACGCACACCGCGTTTGGATTTCTTGAGTGTATCGATCTCGCTGAGCAGTGCGTTCAGCGGAAGCGCTTCCACATTCTTGCTTAGTGTATAGCGCTTTGCGCCGGGATAGACGACATACAAGCGGCTAAGCCGTAGATCGCTCATGGCGATGGCCATGGATTTACCGAGCTTGGGTGCGTCGCTGTATTTGATTTCAATACCATAGCGCCGGCCCTGGATATTGAGCAGCAGGTCGAGTTCCGCGCCGCCTTGGGTTGCCCAGTAATAGGCGTTGCGTTCGCCGGCCGCGAGGATCGCTTGTTCCAGCGCAAAACCTTCCCACGATGCGCCGAGTTTGGGGTGGCCCTCGAGCGCGGCGAAGGTGCGCAGTCCGAGCAGCGCGTGCAACACACCGGTGTCGCGGATGTAAACCTTGGGCGAGCGGACTTGACGCTTGCCGACGTTTTCGAACCACGGCTGCAGTTGGCGCGTCATGTAGGCACCGGTGAGAATGTCCAAGTGCCGCTTGACGGTCGTATGCGCCTCGCCTAGCGAGCGCGCAATTTCCGAAGCGTTCCAGATCTGACCGTGGTAATGCGCGAGCATCATCCAAAGCCGGCGCAGCGCCGTCGGCGGCACCTGAATGCCGAGTTGGCCGATGTCGCGTTCGAGGAAAGTGCGTATAAAATCCTCGCGCCATGCGAAGCTTTCGTTTTCGCTGCGTGCCAGGAACGAGCGCGGAAAACCGCCGCGCAGCCACAGGCGTCGTTGTGCCGCCTCGCCCACTTCGCGCAAACTAAAACCCGCCATATCCACAAAGGCGACACGCCCGGCCATGCTCTCGGAGCTGTGGCGAACGAGATCGGGCGAGGCGCTTCCGAGAATCAAAAATCGCGCCGGTGTGCGCGGGCGGTCGGCCAGTACCCGCAGTATGGGATAAAGTTTCGGTTCGCGCTGCACTTCGTCCACGATAACGAGCCCGCGCAACGGCGAGAGTGCGGTCATCGGCTCGGCGAGACGCGCACGCCCTATTGGATCTTCAAGATCGAAGTATTCGGCTTTTTTGCCGGCTGCCACCATGCGGGCGAGGGTGGTCTTTCCGCACTGGCGCGGGCCGAGCAGTGCAACGATGGGGTTGGCGCGTAGCGCCGAGCGAACTCGCGCGGTTAATGTTGGACGTTCCGTTGGCTTCTGCACTGTCCTTGTATTCTGAGCATATATCGCTCAAATTACAAGGTAGAATTTTGGGCCCCGACGGACGCGGGGCGCACGCGGGTTTATTGCCAACCGATTGTACCGAGTTGCCGCGGTTCAGTTCAGGGCCCCTTCGATCACGGCCGAAAGGAGGCAAGGCCAGGTATTCCGCCGCGATTCGCGGTGGCTTCACTGAAGCATCTCCCGCCATAATACCCTGGCGCCTGCCCCTGCAGCGCTCTACCTTGCCATCCATGGGTTCGCCTGGCGGCCGCCTACCCTAATAAATATTTGCCGATGGGGTCATCAGGCCGGGTCGCGGATCTTATCGCGCGCGATCATGGCATACGCGGAATGATTGTGTATGGATTCGAAGTTTTCCGATTCCACGGTGTAGGCCTCGATGCGATCGTCGGCATTTAGTTGTGCTGCCACGTCACGCACCATGTCTTCCACGAACTTGGGGTTGTCATAGGCGCGCTCGGTGACGTACTTTTCGTCCGGGCGCTTGAGCAGGCCGTAGAGTTCGCAGCTCGCTTGTTTTTCCACCAAGTCGATCAGATCCTCCACCCACACAAAGGTATTGGTACGTACCGTGAGTGTCACGTGCGAACGCTGGTTATGGGCGCCGTATTTTGATATTTCCTTGGAGCACGGGCACAGGCTGGTCACCGGGACCACGACCTTGATGGTGGTGGCGTCTTTACCGTCTTTGATTTCCCCTATAAAGGTTACCTGGTAATCGAGCAGGCTCTTTACCCCCGACACCGGCGCTTCCGTGTTGATAAAGTAGGGGAAGCTCATTTCGATGTGGCCGATATCGGCCTCCAGACGCCTGCCCATTTCCGCCAGCATGTCCTTGAAGGATTCCACCGAGATTTCCATGTTGTGGCTGTTGAGGATCTCCACGAAACGCGACATGTGGGTGCCTTTGAAGTTGTGCGGCAACTCCACGTACATGTTGAAATGGGCGATTGTGTGCTGCTCGCCCTGGCTGCGGTCTTTCACGCGCACCGGATGGCGTATGTCTTTGATGCCCACCTTATCGATGGCGATGTGGCGCGTATCGGGCTTGTTCTGGACATCCACTATGCCGGTGACTTGCTGTTTTGCGTTCATGGCTACACTCCCGATTACCGCTGCCCCGGAAAATGATGAATATCGCGAGAGGCAGAGGGAAAGGTTGACAATATTGGTCAAGCTTACGCGGATTCGGTGCGCCCGGCAACCCGCAGGGGGGTGCGCTGCAATATGGCTAGGCGTATGCCGTCCGCATCCAGGCCGCAATCTGCCAGGAGTTCGGCGCGTTCCCCGTGTTCAACAAAGCGATCCGGCAGTCCTAAATTGAGACAATCGGCCACCACGCCGCGGGCCGCCAGGCATTCGTTGACGGCACTGCCGGCGCCGCCCAGCACCATGTTTTCCTCCACCGTGACCAGCAGCTCGTGGGTGCCGGCGAGTTTCAACACCAGGGACTCATCTAAAGGCTTGATGAAACGCATGTTTACCACGGTGGCGTTCAGTGTCTGTCCCGCCACCAGCGCCGGCGCTAACATGCTGCCAAACGCCAGGATCGCCACGTGCTTACCTTGGCGGCGTATGTCGGCCTGGCCTATGGGTAGGGTGGTCATGGTCTTTTCAATGGCTACACCGGTACCGCTGCCGCGCGGGTAACGCACCGCCGCCGGGCCATTGAGTTGAAAGGCGGTGTACAGCATCTGGCGGCATTCGTTCTCGTCCGCCGGCGCCATGATGGTCAAGTTGGGGATGCAACGCAGGTAGCTCAGATCAAAACTGCCGGCGTGGGTCGCACCGTCCGGACCCACCAGGCCGCCACGGTCGATGGCGAACATGACCGGCAGGTTCTGCAGGCAGATGTCGTGTATCAGTTGATCGTAGGCGCGCTGCAGGAAAGTGGAATAGATCGCCACCACTGGCCTCAGCCCTTCGCACGCCATGCCCGCGGCGAAGGTCAGGGCATGCGCCTCGGCGATGCCCACGTCGTAGTAGCGCTGCGGAAAACGCTGGGAGAATGCCACCATGCCCGAGCCTTCGCGCATGGCGGGGGTGATGCCGATAAGGCGTGCGTCGCTCTCGGCCATGTCGCACAGCCACTCACCGAACACCTGGGTGTAGGTAGTGCTGCTGGGTTTTTTTTCCATCTTGCCGGTGGACGGGTCGAAGGGGGTGACGCTGTGATACACGCAGGGATCGCCTTCC
Organism: Gammaproteobacteria bacterium; assembly: GCA_031416355.1. Classification (GTDB taxonomy): domain Bacteria; phylum Pseudomonadota; class Gammaproteobacteria; order Acidiferrobacterales; family UBA6901; genus JANNJF01. Next base: position 8,511 of record JANOTM010000005.1, on the reverse strand, counting down.
GCCACTTCGTAACCCTTGCCCTTGCGCGTGATGACGTGCAGGAAGCGCGGACCTTTCAGCTGCCGCAGGTTGCGCAGGGTTTTGATCAGGGTGTTGAGGTCATGGCCGTCTATGGGTCCGATGTAGTTGAATCCCAGTTCCTCGAACAAGGTGCCCGGCATGATCATGCCTTTCATGTGCTCTTCTGCGCGTTTGGCCAATTCCCACACCGGCGGGATGGTACTGAGCACGGTTTTGCTGCCCTCGCGCATACTGGTGTAGACCCGGCCGGAAAGTATGCGCGCCAAGTAATTGGACATGGCGCCGACATTGGGTGAGATGGACATGTCGTTGTCGTTGAGTACCACCAGCAGGTTGGCGTCCATGTTGCCGGCGTTATTCAGGGCCTCGTAGGCCATGCCGCCGCTCAAGGCGCCGTCTCCCAGTATGGCGATGACGTTACGGTCGGAACCGGCATTGGTCGCCGCCACCGCCATCCCTAAGGCCGCGCTCACCGCGGTGCTGGCGTGACCCACGCCAAAGGTGTCGTAGATGCTTTCGGTGCGCTGCGGGAACCCGGACAGCCCGTCTTTCTGCCGCAGAGTCGCCATGCGCGCCCGCCGCCCCGTGAGGATTTTGTGGGGATAGGTCTGATGGCCCACGTCCCACACCAGGCGGTCATCGGGGGTGTTAAAAACGTAATGCAAGGCGATGGTGAGTTCCACCGCCCCCAGGCCGGCGGCCAGATGCCCACCGGTTTTGCTTACGGTTTCAATAAGATAGCGCCGCAGCTCCGCCGCCAAGGGTGGCAGCTGGGCCTCCTCCAGGGAGCGTAAATCTTCCGGTAGGTCGATGTGTTCCAGCAAGGGATAGGGTGTAGGGCCGAACATAGTCAATAGGATCGCTGGATGATGTAGTCGGCAATATGGTTCAGGAACTTGGCATTATCCCCCAAAGACCGGAGGCTGGCGAGGGCCGCGGCGTGTTCTTCCCGTACCCGCTCCTTGGCCGGCGCCAGGCCCAGGACGGCGGGGTAGGTGGGTTTATGCCTGGCTTGGTCGCTGCCCTGGGGTTTGCCGAGGATGTGGGTGCTTGCCTCCACGTCTAGGATATCGTCGGTCATCTGGTAGGCGAGGCCTATGTGGCGGGCATACGTATCCAGTGCTGCCAGCACGGCGGGGTCGAGATTTTCTTGCGTTAGGGCACCCAAGGTGATGGACGCCCGAATCAGGGCCCCGGTTTTGCGTGCGTGCATGTCTTCCAATTGCGCTGTGCTCAAGCCGCGGCCCACGGATTCCAGATCTATGGCCTGGCCGCCGGCCATGCCTAAAGATCCCGCTGCCCTGGCCAGGGTGTGTATCATGCGCAGATGCAGCGCAGGATGCGCGGCCTCTGCGGCAAGGACCTCGAACGCCAGGGTCTGCAAGGCATCTCCCACCAGCAATGCGGTCGCTTCATCGTAGGCCTTGTGACAAGTGGGCTTACCGCGCCGCAAATCGTCGTTGTCCATACAGGGCAGATCATCGTGTACCAGGGAATAGGCGTGGAGAAGTTCCACCGCACAGGCGGGGGCGTCCAAGCGGTCGAGGCTGACCCCTAGGGTGGCGCCGGTGGCGTATACCAGACAGGCGCGCAGGCGCTTGCCGCCATTGAGGGTGGCGTAGCGCATGGCCGTATGCAGGCGCATGGGTTCGCACGTAGCCGGGGGCAGCAGCGCGTTTAACGCCTGTTCCACCCGGTGTTGGCCCTGGGATAGAAATGCCGCCGGATTCAACGGAAATCTTTTTCCGCTACCGGCTCAATGGTGACGTCGCCGTTATCGTGCTGTAGGAGTTTTTCCACCCGTTGTTGCGCCTCTTTGAGCCCGGTTTGACACACCCGTGTAAGTTCGACGCCACGCTGAAAAGACTGCAGCGCCTCTTCCAGGGTCTGGGAACCGGCCTCCATTTTTTCGACCAATTTTTCCAGTTCAGCCATGGCGGCTTCGAAATCCGGCAGGGGGGTTTTTTTCGCCACACAACCTCCGACTATATTAATAAGGCTGAAACCTCGCTTAGGGCCAATACCGCGTCAATCCCGCACATACTATATAATGTCGCGCGTACCATTCATAATATTGCCTCTTAGGCAAAGCACTACACATTCACGAAGGCCACGCCATGCCCTATTTTGTATTCCAGATTTCCGCCGACAGAAAACTCACCCCGCTGCAGATTTTCGCAAAGTTCAAAGAGGCCAAGGATCTGTGTCGCCAGTTGCGCCAGGCGCAAACCGCCGGTGCCACCGACCAGATACGCATGACCTTCGCCAAAGATGAACAAGAGGCGCGTCGTCTCCTGGCCGATCGGCGCGCGCCGGCCTCGCCGCTGGAGGAATGGGAGGCCTGAGGGTTTCCAGTAAGTGCAGCCCCATTAACAAACCGGGGTGCACGTTACTGCGCATTTAGGATAGCTCCTCTCCGAACGGCACGTAGCGCACTGCCAATACAGTAAATGTTGCCTGGCCCTGCGGGCGTACGACCATTACTTCGTCGTCTGTGGTTTTCTTGTGCAACGCGCGCGCCAGAGGCGAGTCCATGCTGATCATTCTGTGTGCAAGGTCGAATTCGTCGGGACCGACGATGCGGTATTCATAAATATCCCCCGCGGCATCTTCCAGCCGCACCCAGGCGCCGAAATAGATACGGTTCGAGTCGTCTGGGGTGCGATCCACCACGATCAATATATCCAAGCGCTTTTGGAGGAAACGCACCCGTCGGTCGATCTCGCGCAGTTGTTTCTTGCCGTAAATGTATTCGGCGTTTTCCGAGCGATCACCCAGGGCCGCCGCCTCCGACACCGCCTGGGTCACCTGCGGCCGCTTCACCCGCCATAGGTAATCCAACTCCGCGCGCAGGCGTTGGTTGCCTTCGGGCGTGATGTAGGGTGAGCTTGGCGGCGCGCTGGTTTTGGGTTTGGGCATGGTTCGATTTTTCCGGTTGCCGGGAATTGTAGGTTATTCCGCGGTTCTGCGCCCCTGCTGGAGGCACCGCCAGCGGCCGTATTTTTACTGTGGTTTCTCTTTTAGTTTCACCTATAACTGTTTGATGTTCCGCAAATCCGTAATTCGCAGGAATTCACTGATTGTTATTTGCCGGGGCCAAGGGTAGATTCTTAAAAGTGGAGAGAAAAATAACGACCCAGGCAGTCCCACGAAACACTCTAAAACCCGTATTCTAATAATAAGGAGGAAGGAAGGAACCGTCGTGTGGCAGGCAAGATGCAGCAGTTTTAAAGGTTTGCCTATACAAGATCGGTTCTACGGGGGAGTGAAACATTGCAAGGTGAGCATACAGCTGCGGGTGAGTCAGCGCTTCTGCGCGGTGTTTTACGCCTGCTCGACAATCTAAAAAAAATACCGGCAGGCATCATCATCCATGATCAATTAATGCGATTGATTGTGGATTGCGAAGCGCGGCAACGCCAAGTGGAGCAAAATTACCTTGACCTGTTATCGGTGCTGCTGGCGGCGTATTCGCGTAACCCCAGCAGCGATAACGTCATGCGCGTGACCGCAAAGTTTCTCCAATCACGGTCCGCGGCCCCCATCTCCAAGGAAATGGTCGACACGCTCAGCGCTGAATTGCGGTCGGATACCCCTATCGTGCCGGAGGCAGTTGCAGATAAAGCGCCCGCTGGTGAAACTTCTTTTTCCGGATCTCGGACCGAGACGCCAGTCCAAGACGCAGATAAACATGTTCCCACCCCGGGTTCCGATCCGCACCCGCACCGCGATACCCGGGCACAGGAAAAGCAGATGCAAAAAATCCTATGCGAAGAAGAAGCGGGAGGCACATCATTTACCGAACGCCGAGTGGACTCCGCTTACCGCATGCATCTAGACCAGAAGCGCGACGAAATCGGCAAACTCCAGGAAGCACTGGCCGGCAAAGTCACCGAGGCTATTAGTCAGAACAAGGAGTTCGGCGCGCTGCTCAAGATCGAGCGCGGCGCACTGCAGCAGGCCGAGAATATTCAGGAAATGGAGACCCTGCGCCAGATACTGCTTGGCGGAATCGACGAGCTGATCCAAGGCCAGCACCTGCTGGGAAAAAAACTGACGGGTTCCAAAGATTATCTGCAATTGGTGAAATCCGACAGCGAGCGCCTGCGCGATGAGCTGAACAAGGTGCGCCTGCTGAGCCTCACCGACGAGTTTACCGGATTACCCAATCGCCGCGCCTTTATGCGCCGGCTGGAAGATGAAATCGGCCGCGCGCAGCGTTACGCCACCCCGCTTACATTGATCATCATTGATCTGGATGAATTCAAGACCATCAACGATTCTTACGGCCATGCCGCGGGTGACGATGTATTGCGTTGCTATGCCGCCAATGTTTTATCGGTCTTCCGTCATCATGATATGGTCGCGCGCTACGGCGGCGAGGAATTTTCCGTGTTGCTGCCCAATACCGTTGCCGAGGGAGCGTTATGCGCGATAAAAAAGGTGCAGAATCGCATGACCAAAACCCAATGGGAGCACGCGGGCAAGGCCTTCGCGCTGCCTACCTTTTCTGCTGGGGTAACCCTCTATGTTCCGCGCGAATCACCCGAGGTCCTGATAGCCCGCGCCGACCGTGCCTTGTATCGCGCCAAGCACCATGGCCGTAATCGAGTGGAAGTGGAGATAGTCGACGTGGAAAAATCCGTGGACTCGGAAATATCCCGGGACAACTGATTGTAGCAAGTGGCAAGTAAAGGCGACTGGGTTCTCCTTGCTCCTTGTTACTCGTCCCTTGCTACTGATTCACCCGCACCAAACATAAGCATGTAATCAGTGCATTCCCCAACATGGTGCACGCTCTTATTTCTCTTCCCCGGTTATTTATAAATTAACATTAAAAATCATGTTGTTGAAAAAAACTTACCGGCTGGCACGCGACTTGCCCTAGGGAGGAGCTGTATGCACCTTTTCAACCCATATATCCCGGGGTATGAACGCCCCGTGACCAGGAGATGATACCTACGATGAACTGGCGTGAATTCAAGCAAGCCGGCCACTGGCCTACCTTGCTGGCGGCGTTTCTGTACTTCGATATTAGTTTTATGGTGTGGGTGGTACTTGGGCCGCTGTCTTTGTATCTCACCCAGGACCTGGGCCTTACCATAGAAGAAAAATTCACCATCGTTGCCATACCTATTTTGTGCGGCGCGCTGTTGCGTGTGCCCATGGGCACACTGGCCGACCACATCGGGCCCAAGCGCGCCGGTCAACTCGGTCAATTAGTAGTGATGGCGGGCATGCTCTATGCCTGGCTGTGGGGTTTGCATTCCAAGCTGGAGGTGGAAATATTCGGTATCGTGCTGGGCGTCGCCGGCGCCAGCTTCGCCGTGGCCTTGCCGCAAGCGAGTCGCTGGTATCCGCCGAAATACCAAGGCATGGTCATGGGCATCGCCGGCGCCGGCAACATGGGCGTGGTGCTGGATTCGATGCTGGTGCCGTGGTTCGCCGAGACCTATGGTTGGCAATCGGTATTCGGGTTTTTTTTGATACCATTACTCATCGTGTTTGTCCTGTATTCCTGGATGGCCAAGGACGCGCCGGACAAGCGCGCAGCGGTGACGCTGGCAAACTATGGCGCGGTGCTGAAGGACGTGGACACGTGGTGGTTCATGTTCTTCTATTCCATCACCTTCGGCGGTTTTGTCGGTCTCGGCAACGCGTTACCGTTATATTTTACCCACTGGTATCACACCTCCGGTGTCGCCGCCGGCATGATGGTGGCTATTATCGTCTTTGCCGGCTCTATGTTCCGTCCCGTAGGCGGATGGTTGGCGGATCGCATCGGTGGCATACGCGCATTGCAAATCCTGTTTTCCCTGGTGGCCGTGTCCTATCTGGCCATCGCGTTTCTGCCTGAAGGCCCGGCCCCCGCGGCGTCGGTGATATCCACAGCCAAAGTTGCCGGCTGGGGGCTGATGGAGCTGCCGGCGGTGGCTTGGATGGCGGTGCTCGTTTTCTTTGTCGGCGCTATGGCGCTGGGCATGGGTAACGGCTCGGTGTTTCAACTTGTACCCTTGCGTTTCCGCCACGAAATCGGCGTGATAACCGGCTTGGTCGGCGCCGCTGGCGGTATTGGCGGATTCTTTCTGGCTAAATCTTTGGGCTGGTCCAAGGGCATGACCGGCGGTTTCGCCGTCGGCTTCTGGATTTTCGCCGGGCTGGCGTTGCTGGGATTATTTGGCCTGGTGTCGGTGAAAAAACGCTGGCGTACGACTTGGGGTGCGGTGTCTGGCGCGCGTGTATAGTGTGTTATGACTAAACATAACGATATACATAACACCTGGTTTGTAGGGTGGGCATCGCCCACCGGCGTGTGCCGGTGGTCACCGCGTTTGGTGGGCGATGCCCACCCTACATCTACTAACTTTCTTCTCGCCCAGGGTCCATGACTGCCGAGCAACTTCAGACCCGCATGGGTTTTGTCAGCGCAACCGGCAAACGCGCGGCCAATGAGGATTTCGTCATGGCGCGCATGGGCGACGCCCAGTTTCGCGCGGTGAACGATACCCTGGCGGTCATCGCCGATGGCGTGGGCGGCGCGCCCGGAGGCCGCGAGGCGGCGGAGACCACGGCGCGTGGTTTTGTCGATGCCTATTACAGTATGCCTGGGACCTTAGGCGTGAATCGCGCCGCCGCGCGCGCATTAGCGGCCATGAATCGTTGGGTGCATGCCCAGGGCCGCCAAGACCCGCGTTTGCATAATATGGCCACCACCTTCACCGCCCTGATGTTGCGTGGACGCCAGGCGCATATTGTGCACGTGGGCGATACGCGCGTGTACCGCTTGCGCGAGCATCGCCTGCAACGGCTTACCGAAGATCACGCCCACCACCATCCCGACCTGCAACACGTGTTGCTGCGTGCCGTGGGCCTGGAGGCGAACGTGCGCGCCGACTACGCCACCCACGGGCTCAAATCCCACGACCGGTTTCTCTTGTGCAGTGATGGATTGCACGGCGTACTGGTGGACGCGCGCATACAGGCGATATTGGACGAACGCGCATCGCCCCAGGAGGCGGCGGAGCGCTTGGTGGCCGCGGCCTTGCACGCCGGCAGCCAGGACAACGTCTCGGCCTTGGTGGTGGACGTGGTCGGCCTGCCAGCGGCGGATCAGGCGCATCTGGAAACCGTGGTGGCCGCGCTGCCGATACTGGATTTGCCTAAGCTGGGCGATAACGTCGACGGGTTTCATCTGCTCGAAATGATTTCCGACGGCCGCTACAGCCGTTTGTTTCGGGCCGAGGACACCACCGAAGGACAGCGCGAGGTCGTTCTCAAGTTTCCACACCCGCGCGTCGCGGCGGATACGCTCTATCGGCGCGCCTTCGTGCGCGAGGCCTGGGTCGCCTCCCAGGTACGCAGCCCCTACGTGGGCGACATCATCGAGCTGTCGCCGGCGCGCCAGACGCGTCTCTATTCGGCAATGCCGTACTATCGTGGACGCACCTTGGAATCGCGCCTGGTCAGTCCACCGCCGGTGTCGCTGGAGGAGGGTGTGGCCATAGGCATTACCCTCGCCAAGGCGGTGTATGCCCTGAACCGCGTGCGCATCATTCATCGCGATATCAAACCGGACAATATACTGTTAGAACCAGAGCCTAGCCGCTATGTAAATGACAAGGGTGTATCCGGCTGGGGCTTGAAACTTCTGGACTTAGGGGTTGCACGCCTGCCCGGCATACAGGATGCGGTGGACGAGGATGTGCCCGGCACACCCAGCTATATGGCGCCGGAATTATTCGAGGGCCAGGCCGGTGATGAGCGTTCGGATGTGTATGCCCTGGGCGTCACGCTGTATCGCATGTTCAGTGGCGGGCAGTATCCCTATGGCGAAGTCGAACCCTTCTCGCGCCCGCGTTTTCACAAACGCCAGTCGTTAACGCGTCACCGGCCCGATCTCCCGGCATGGCTGGATGCCGCCATCGCACGCGCCACCGTTGCCGACAGCGGTGAGCGCTATGGAGATGCCATGGAACTCGCGTTCGAGCTAGAAAACGGACTCATGCGCGGTGCCAAAGGGCAGGCACAGAAAATATCTCTATACGACCGCAACCCAACGCGTTTTTGGCAGGTGGTATCGCTGTTATTACTGCTCGCGCTGATCATTGTGCTGGCGAACGAATAATCTTTACCCACTAGCACCGACGCGTACCGGCGTATAGCCGGCTTCGCGTATCGCGGTTTCGATTTCTTGCACCTGTGTCGCTGTATGTACGCGCACGCGCTTTCCCGGCACGTCGATGTCAATGTGTGCAGCCGCGTCGACGGACTTCACCGCTTTGGTAATCACACCGGCACAATGGCCGCAGGTCATGTCGGCGACTTGGAATTCGATCATAGTGATTCCTTATATGGAACCGGATGTCCTCGGGGTCATACCTACCGCCAGCGGTCAAGCAGGTGGAAATTCCGAAGCAAAAAGGAGGTGGCAAGCGAACGTTGGGAATACCCACGGTCGCCGACAGAGTGGCTCAGACGGTCGTCAAACTC
>JANOTM010000004.1:0-6696 GCA_031416355.1 Gammaproteobacteria bacterium | reverse complement strand
CAACCAAACCCGGCTTTTTTAAAGCTTTCAACAAACTTTGCAGATAGCTTTGGTTCTACGTCAAGCCCATTTTCACTATCGTTTACATCGATTGCTAGTGCCCCCGAATGAGGTGACCAATATTTTGTTCCACGGGTAGCTCTAACATCATGGCATCCGCCAAATTCTTTTAATTCAGATAAAGTTTTATTTAACTTCAAGTTATCAAATGCCTTCGATAAAAATGGATGCATTGCCTTATGGCACCAGAATCCTTTCAACTTGCTCTTGCTCGGATCGTATATATCGATGCAATTTTAGTCTGGGTCATTTAAAATTTTTGAATCGATATTGTACAAGGCCAAATACTTACTGGCATTTCCCCACACCTTGGAATCCGATATTCCATCATAAGCCTTAGCAGTTTCTTCGCGTGTTTTAAACTTCCTAGGATCAGTTACGGCGACAAGGGCGGGCTCTTTTGGCTTGCTTTTTTGGAATTTGGATAGCGCTTTGATGGTTTTCCATTTGCATCAACCCGACCATCAGGATTCGCCATTGCACGTATGTTTACTTGAAAGGCCTTTATAGCCGCTACAGTTTTATGCAGGCATTTACCGTCTACTTTTAATTTCCTCAAGGTGTGTAATTTTTTGATCGCTGATGTAGGCATTCAGCAGCATCTGAACTGACTCTACATCTTCTTTTTTATTTGCCCCGCCAAAGCCAACGCTATCCCTAATTACGTATACCCCTCCTATACAGCATCGAGTTATCGAGTGATCCTACCCCGCCTCTCGGGACACCCTTATTAAGAGAATATACCCTGTACTCGAGCACTTAACTTCACAGCCAAGGACGTAAAATTCAGTTTTGACAGCATTATCTTGCAGTACAGTGAGAATAGTGCAGGGCCTTCATCAATTAATTCAAGCGCTGTAATGAGTGCGAGCGCTTACTTATTGTTATCAGAATTGGAGGACCCGTCGGCAACACCTACCACCACCAACTTGACAGGCGAGTGAGTGAATACGATAATTGAGAATCATTATCATTCAGGGTGATGTTTAAGCATGGGTCGATTGCGCGGATTTGTCTTGGTTTTCCTGGGTTTGGTACTTGCGGCCACGGTCCCGTCCGCGCGCGCGGACGATACCCTTCCCACCATTGCCCATATGCTGGGCTATGTTGGCGTGGATTACCCCTCTACGGTGCGCGCGGGCCAAGTGCAGGACGCCCCTGAGTACGCGGAACAACAGGAGTTTGCCGGACGGGTAGCGACGCTCATCGAGAAGCTGCCGGCCAATGCGGACAAGGCCGCCCTGCAAACACAGGCACAAAGCTTGGTACAGCTTATAGCCAAAAAAGCCGCAGGCCCCGCAGTCACCCAGCTATCCCACGCCATGCGCACAACGCTGATCAAGGCCTATCAGGTGAACGTGGCACCGCGGCGCGCACCCGATCTTGCCAGCAGCGGGCGCATGTATATAGACAATTGCGCCGCCTGTCATGGCCTAGAAGGTCGCGGCGATGGTGCGCTTGCGGCTGGTCTCGATCCGCGACCCAGCGATTTTCACGAACGCGCGCGTCAGGAGCAACGCAGTGTCTACGCCCTTTATAACACCATCACTTTGGGCGTAGAAGGCACAGCCATGCAAACCTATCACCAACTTAAGGACGACCAGCGTTGGGCCCTGGCCTTCTATGTGAGTAACTTTTTGGCCAGCGACGCGGAACGCACCCAGGGCGCGGCGGCCTGGACCCAGCAAAAAAATAAAACCCTGTTTACCGACCTCGCCGGTCTCACTCAGGCCACGCCCCAGGAAATCCGCATTCAGCACGGCCAGGAGGGCGTCAACCTATTGATGTATCTGCGTAGTCAACCGCAGGCGCTGGCCGGCGAGCAGGAATCGCCCCTGGCCTTTAGCGCGCGCAAACTCGACGAGAGTCTGGCGCTCTACCGTGCAGGACAGCATGAGGCGGCTTATCAAATGGCAGTGACTGCCTATCTCGAAGGCTTTGAACTGGCCGAGGCCGGCTTGGCGGCCATAGACCCGGCCATGAAAACCGCCATCGAAAGCGAGATGCTGGCATACCGTGCCCTGATCAAGGACGACGATGCGTTGGACGCGGCGGCAAAGCAGGTTGAGAAAATCCAGGGCATGCTGGGCGATGCGCGCCATCTTATGGAAACCGCCAGGCTCACGCCCGCAGTCGCCTTCACCAGCGCCCTGGTGATACTGCTACGTGAAGGCCTGGAGGCAATTCTATTATTGGCTGCGATTACGGCGTTCCTTATTAAAACCGGACGCCGCGACGGTCTGTTCTACATACACGCCGGCTGGATAGGCGCACTGCTCATGGGCGTGGCCACCTGGGCGCTGGCAACCTATGCCATAGACATCAGCGGCGCCAGCCGCGAACTCACGGAAGGCCTGACCGCGCTGTTTGCCGCGGGTATCTTGTTCTACGTGGGCGTGTGGTTGCACAACAAACTGCAGGCGCAACGCTGGAAGGAATTCATCGAGGCCAAGGTAAAGCAAGCCACCAGCGGTAAGACCCTGTGGACGCTGGCTTTGCTGTCGTTCGTGGTGGTATATCGCGAGGTGTTTGAAACCGTGTTGTTCTACAAAACTTTATGGGTGCAAGCCGGCGTCGCCGGCCAGAATATGGTGCTGGGCGGATTTATCACCGCCGCTGTGAGTCTGGTGGTATTGTCGTGGCTGATCTTCCGTTTTAGCGTACGCCTGCCGTTGCGTTTGTTTTTCGGCGTCAATTCCGCCCTCATGTATTTGCTGGCGGTGGTGTTCGCCGGCAAAGGTGTGGCGGCGCTGCAAGCGGCGGGCAAGCTGCCTATCCATGGCATTAACTTCCCGCGCATCGATGTGCTGGGTGTTTATCCCAATTTGCAATCCTTAGGCGTACAGTTGGTGTTGGTGCTGGCGGCAGTGATATTCCTGGTGCTCAACCGGCGCGCCGGCGCGCGTTGATGCGGCGTTTAATCATCGGAGTTGCATCATAGAAGTAACCAGTCCCGGGGCCGTAGAAAGTCACTGTAGAGCTTGGCCTCCGGGCTACCGGGGTCCGGGCTCCAATTGTAGCGCCACTTCACCAGCGGCGGCAGTGACATCAGGATGGACTCGGTACGCCCTCCAGATTGCAGGCCGAACAAGGTGCCGCGATCGTATACCAGGTTGAACTCCACATAACGCCCGCGCCGGTAGAGCTGAAAGTCGCGCTCACGCTCGCCATGGGGTGTGTGGCGGCGTTTCTGTACTATGGGTAAATAGGCGTCGAGATAGGCATTGCCTATGCTGCGCATGAACGCGAAGCTGTGATCGAAGCTGCGCTCGCTCATATCATCGAAGAACAGTCCGCCGATACCGCGGGTCTCGTTGCGGTGCTTGAGAAAAAAATATTCGTCGCACCATTTTTTATAGCGCGCGTAATACGCCGCATCATACAGGTCGCACGCCGCCTTGGCGGTCCGGTGCCAGTGGATCGCGTCTTCCTCGTATCCATAATAAGGCGTGAGATCGAAGCCGCCGCCAAACCACCACACCGGCTCGGCGCCGTCTTTCTCGGCAAGAAAGAAACGCACATTGCAATGGGAGGTCGGCACATGGGGATTGAGCGGGTGTATCACCAGCGATACCCCCATGGCCTGGAATGAGCGGCCGGCGAGTTCCGGTCTATGGGCGCTGGCGGACGGCGGCATGTTTTTGCCGTACACGTGTGAGTAGCCCACGCCGGCCTGTTCGAATACCGCCCCCTCACCCATCACGCGTGTGCGCCCGCCACCCCCCTCGGGGCGCGTCCAAATGTCTTGCAGGAAGCGCCCTTGCCCGTCCTCCGCCTCCAGGGCCTGACATATGCGGTCCTGTAGCTCGAGCAAGTAGGCCTTTACTTCGTTACCGGTGGGTGTGTCCATGGGTTTAAGTTTCAAGGTAAGTGTGGGCGGAGTAAAGAGAGTCGCATCATCCGGGGCGGATTATTTTGCCGCTGGCGGCGTCGATGATAGCGGTCGGCTGCCTGAACCCGCCGACCCGCCCGGGTACCACGTAATCGACTTCGCCACCGAAGCGTCGCAGCGCCTCGCGATAGTCACGCACCGGCGATTGGCCGGTGCGGTTGGCGCTGGTGGAAATCAACGCCATACTGGCGGCGAGGCAGAGTTCGCGCGCCGTTTTGTGCGCCGTCAGGCGCACGGCGATGCGCGCATGCCTCCCGGTAACCCAGTAGGGTATTCGGCGTCTCGGTTGCAGCAACCAGGTATAGGCACCGGGCCAGGTGTCGAGCACGTGTTCGGGAAACTCGGCGACAAAAGGTGTGAGCTGGCCTAGCCTAGCCGCGATCACAATCAATCCCTTGGACGCGATGCGGCGTTTGATGCGCAGCAATCGCATTACCGCGCCGCGGTTAAAGGGATCGCAGCCTAGGCCATACACCGACTCCGTAGGGTAGGCGACGATACCGCCGCCGCGCAATACCGCCGCCGCTTTAGCGAGTCCGCAGGACGGCATAACTATTTTTCGTACCTTGCACTTGGCGTTCCTTCATGACGACAACGAGGGTTTGTAGCGTCGTCAGTATGCCGACCTGTTGCGGAATCAAGCATACAGATTTTATTTAGCCAATGCCGTGATGACCGCATCCAGCGCACTGGCGACGGTGACAGCGATGATCTTGCCTTGGCCCTCGCCAGCGTTCTCGTCATAGTTTTGCGCCTTTATTACGGAAATCTTGCGTGGTTCGCTGCGACTGCCGCGAGAGCGGCTATCGGCACTCGCCTCGATAATACACAGCACGAAGGGTTTGCGCATATCGACGTTCTGTTCGCGCATCTTACCTAGCATTAACTCGCCTAGATCCATGCCCAAGGAGGTCAGGCCGCTGGTGCTCATGGCACCGTGGCGCATGGCCGCCTGGGCATTGTTCTGGGTATTGAAACGGTTGACCGTCACGGTAATGGACTGCGGGCGTGACGGCCAGGTGGCGGTGGCGCGCTGCAGGCGCTGGGTGAGGGCCGCCAGGGGTGCCGGCACGAAGCGTTCATCTCCCAGGGTTAATATGCCGTAGCTGTCGCTGGTGATGAGCAGTGAGCCAAAGCTTGATTTCCTATCCTTCGCCGGGCGCTTGTCAATAACGGCGATGGCGGTATCGGAGACCGTACCGCGTAATGGTGCTTCGGAATCGATGATGTAGGTGGGCTTGGCCACGCAGGCGCCGAGCGCCAGGCTGATGAGGGCAAGACATACGGCTGATATTGGGTGAGCCATGACGATCTCCGGTTTAATTGTTTTCACGCGCTATCGCACGATAGCCGATATCGTGCCGGTACTGGGCGCCCGGCCAGTTTATCGTATTTAAGGTTGCATACGCACGTTGCTGCGCCTCGGCCACGCTCACCCCCAGGGCGGTGACGCACAGCACCCGCCCACCCGCGGTGATGACGTCGCCATTTTTAAGTTGGGTGCCGGCATGAAACACCTTCGAGTCCATGGATGGACGAGGTAGAGCGCTGTCGGGAACAGGCGCCGAGGCATCCGCCGCCTGCGTGGACGCCAGGCCATGGATAACGGCGCCCTGGGTGTAGGCGTCGGGGTAACCGCCTGCGGCCATGACCACCCCCAGGGCAGTGCGCCGATCCCAGTGCACCTCGACCTCATCCAGCCGTCCGGCGAGGGCGGCCTCCACCAGCGTCACTAGATCCGATTGCAGGCGCAGCATAATAGGCTGGGTTTCAGGATCGCCGAAGCGGCAATTGTATTCCAGCACTTTAGGGATACCGTCGGGTGTGACCATAATGCCGGCGTAGAGAAAGCCGGTATAGGGGTGCCCTTCCTGTGCCATGCCGCGTACCGTGGGTACTATGACCTCGCGCAGAATACGGGCGTGTAATTCGGGCGTAACCACCGGTGCCGGCGAATATGCGCCCATGCCGCCGGTGTTGGGACCGAGATCGCCATCGAGCAGGCGCTTGTGGTCCTGGGAGGTGGCGAGCGCGAGTATATGTGCGCCGTCCACCATGACGATAAAGCTCGCCTCTTCGCCGGTGAGAAATTCCTCTATGACCACGCGCGCGCCGGCGCTACCGAAGGTGTTGCCTTCCAGCATGCCCTTTACGGTAGCGATGGCCTCAGCTTCGCTCTGGGCAATAATGACGCCCTTGCCGGCGGCCAGCCCGTCGGCCTTGACCACCAGGGGCGCGCCTATTTTTTTGATATAGGCTATAGCCTGGTTTACCTCGGTGAACGTGGCATAGGCCGCGGTAGGAATACCGTGGCGCGCAAGAAAATCCTTGGCATAGGCTTTAGAGCCTTCGAGTTGTGCCGCGCCCTGGGTGGGTCCGAAACAAGCACGGCCCGCGGCGCGGAAGCGATCCACCACGCCCAGCACCAGCGGCGCTTCCGGGCCGACGATGGTCATGGCAATGTCATGGTCCATGGCAAAACGCAGCAGGCCGTCCACATCGTCCGCGGCGATGGGCACATTCTCGCAGCCGGGCTCGCGTGCGGTGCCGGCGTTACCGGGCGCGACGTAGACGCGCTCCGCTTTCGGTGATTGCGCCGCCTTCCAGGCCAGTGCATGTTCGCGCCCGCCGCCGCCTATGATAAGAATTTTCATTTATATAAGTAACCAGTAGTAAGTTACAAGTGGTAAGCAGCAAGGAAAACCCCAGCACTGTATTACTAACCCAACCGCTAAACAGTGCGT
>JANOTM010000003.1:0-2455 GCA_031416355.1 Gammaproteobacteria bacterium | reverse complement strand
CGGTCTGTGCGATGTAGCACGTGTTTTGTTACGCATTGTAGGCTTGGCGCTGCAACAAAATATTTCTGTCTGCGCCTGGTGTAATATTTTGTTACAACTAAGTTGCCCGCGGAAACACCTTGCCGGCGAGTATTGTGTACCTTATGAAGACCGATTTATCCCTCTTTCTTTATATGGAGTTAACGCATGACAACCGAAAATCGCTCACTATCGGCCGCATGGTTTTTGTGGCTGGGATTGCCTGTAGCACTAGCCCTCACGCTCGTTGCGTCTATTTCTGGCGCCTGGGCGGAATCGCCGCAAACTCTCAAGATATCACCTGAGGAATTGGCGGCCTACCAACAGGCTGCGGCCTACTCGCGCGCGCATCGCGGTTTGTCCATGGTCGTCATGAAGGCTGGGCAAATCGTATTCGAGGATTATGCAGAGGGCCATAGCGCGGACGAGGCGCACAACCTGTACAGCGGCACCAAAAGCTTTTCCTGCGCCATTGCCGTCGCGGCGATCCAGGATCGACTATTGAGTTTCGATGAGCCAGTTGCGCAAACCATCACCGAATGGCAGGCCGATCCACAGAAAGCCACCATCACCATACGGCAGTTGCTTACCTTGACCAGCGGCATAGACGCGGGTGATACCGGATCCACGCCCTCTTATGCCAAGGCCGTTGCGGCCGGCATGCTGCACGCACCGGGTACGGCATTTCAATACGGCCCCGTCCCCTTCCAGGTCTTCGGCGAGTTGATGCGCCGTAAACTCACGCCGACCGGGGAAACCGCGCGCGATTATCTAACGCGGCGCGTACTTACACCCATAGGATCCCACATCGATACCTGGCGCACCACCGAGGACGGCTATCCAAAAATGAGCGCCGGTGCGTTTCTCACCGCCAGGGAGTGGGCAAAGTACGGGCAACTCATGCTCGACAATGGACTATGGGCGAACAAAGAAATTCTAAAAAAAGACACGCTGGCGGAATGTTTTCAGGGCACGGCCGTTAATCCCGGCTACGGCGTAACGTTCTGGCTGCCCGTTAACGGGGGCATAGACTCGAAAGGCGGCAGCGCCGACCCAAGCGCGGCGGAGCTGCGGGCGGTAGGGGCGCCCGATGTGATCATCAAGGCGGCGGGCGTGGGCGGGCAAAAGCTCTACGTTATTCCGTCCATGAACCTGGTTATCGTGCGCCAGGCGCTGCGTTTGCCGCTGTGGGGACGGGGATACCAAGACGCTGAATTTCTGGCGCCGATATTCAACTACGGGGGCTGAGTTGACGCGCGCTCTGGCGACGCAGACTTTTCGCATCGATCACCCTATTGAACGGCCGCGGACACGGAAAGATCGGAGCAACCCTCGCTCATGGAACTCTCCCGATCAACCAGGCGATGGCCTTAAATTCTGCTTCAGGAACTCGACCATGACCCGCACCTTGTTGGGCAAATAGGCGCGACTCGGATACAGCAGCCACGCTGCGGTCTCAAAATCTGTTGCGGTCACATGATGGTTTGGATAGGGGCCTATGAGTCGTCCCTGCGCGATGTCATCGTCGATCAGCCAATTGGCCAGCAGCGTCGGCCCCATGCCCGCAAGCGCGCACTGGCGTAATGCCAGCGCGCTGGAAATCATTACCTCACCATTATCGCAAACGGCTGGCGCCCGACACAGCGCTGGGCTGGCTTGATCGTATTGATAGATAGCGTATGCTCCCGGGCACACCATCGCCCCGGCAGGCCGAACCGGAAAATGGATACACCCATGACCGACGACCTACCTGTCAGCAAGACCCGGAAAAAGCAGGAGATGCAAGACATGCAGGCCTATGGCGCGCACCTGGTGCAACTGCCCGATGAGCGACTGCGGCAGCTGGACCTGCCGGAGAACCTGTTAAGCGCCATATTGGAAGCAAAAAGAATCACCGCCCATGGCGGGCTGCGGCGGCAATTGCGCTACATCGCCAAGCTGTTGCGCACGGTGGACGTAGACGCGCTGGCGCAAACCTTCGCCGGTGCAGACACCGTGGGCGCCCAAGACAAACAGATTTTCCATGCCGCCGAACGCTGGCGCGAACGCCTGCTGGCGGAGGATGGGGCCATGAACGAGCTGGTGCAGAATTTTCCCGCGGCAGACGCGCCGGCGTTGCGCGTTTTGGTACGCAACATAAAAAACGAACCCGCCGACCGGCCTTCCAAACACCGGCGCAGCTTGTTCAGAATGTTACATGCATTGCTAGAGTCCCATGCCCAGGGTGAAACGGCGCAAGACTAAGGCCCGACCTAAGGCAGGGCCCTGAACCTTAGCCGAGTATGCCCACCAGCTTGTCACTGGTCTGGCGCAAGCGCTGGCTCAAAAGCTGGGCCAGTTTCCATAGCAGCTTGGCGCCCAGTTGCGGGTGGTCGTCGATCAGGCGTAACAAATCGGAACGCTTAAACACCGCCAAGGTCGTGGGCTCCATGGCCAC
>JANOTM010000002.1:0-5996 GCA_031416355.1 Gammaproteobacteria bacterium | reverse complement strand
CGCGATGTAACAATATATCCAACGATTTCGGAAATTGTTTAGGGGTACGGGTGAGAATTATTGAAAAAAGGTTGGAATAGATATTTTTTAGGCATTTATGATGCGTTTAGTGTAGCGATATGGCGGCGGGTGTTGGGGGATGGGGGAGAACGGGCGTACTTTTGGTAAAGCGTGTGACCCCGCCGTCCTGGGCGATGCGACTGATCATCCGGTTAAGGCCGTCGTAGACGTAGCGCTGCGCGGCGTCGCTGGCGTCGATCTCGGCTGAGCAGTGCCTGGTTGTCGTGGGCGTCGTAACCCATGCGCGTGACGCGGCCGTTGGTCACGGACGTGTTGTTCTGCCAGGCGTGGGTTGTTGCACGTTCGGAGCGATCAGCGTGTCGCGGTCCCCTTAACGTCAGAGCGTCGCGGCGGGCGCGTGACGAGCTTACGCGAGGTTTGCGCTTGCTTACGCTGGTAGTAACGACCAATAGCGCGCACATCGTAACCATGCTCAGCCGCAATCTTATCGCGGATGTCGCGCACTTCTTTCACAATCGGATCTTCCCATGCCATGTCAGTGTTCTCCGGTGAGTTCTTCGGGGGTACTAATGATGGGCGGACGATAACCGCTCTCGATACACACCGCCTCGATCGCCTCGAAGCGCTCGGCGTTGGCGATGTGTTTGCAGTTCCAAGTGAGTAGGTAATGGATGCCGTTGACGCAGGCAAGCGCTACGTGCAGGGCGTCGGTCGCCGCTTGCTTCGGGATCGCCCCTGCTCGAATGAGCCGCGCGGCGAACTCGATAGCCTCATCGGTCACGTTGAGCACCTCAATACCATCGAGCATCTGTAAGCGCTTGGGCGGCAGCCTCGCTGTTGCCCGCACCGGCCTCATCGAGCACCGGCTCCGAGACAAAGAGCATGAAGTCGGCTCGCCGCTGCTCCCACCATTCGTGTGTCACCATCTGGTGAGCGGCGGTGATGAGATCGCGCGAGGGGCGATTCGCAAGGTAACTCACCACGCTGGTTTCGAGGTAGACGGTCTTTTTGTCCATAGTCGACACATTCTACACGGCCTCGGTGGTTTCGTTTTGCGCGCCGGTACCGAGTGCCGGCCCTAAACTTCTGCCCCGGTCCTCGGATAACCGGCTCTCGCCATTTATTAAGCAAGAACCTGATCCGGCGTAATCTGGTCGACTCGGACCGACATTCGCTTGCTGGATGAGCACAGGCAGATCAACGTAACCGTCAAATAAACCCCACCCTTCAACCCCCCCCGCTAAACGATTAGCGTGGCATCTTTCCAGGCGAGGGTGTTGACATGAAGAAGCGTTCACACGAGGAATGGCATGCGTTGTTTCAGGCACAGCGCATATCCAGATGGCACGGGGACGCATCGATCTGGCCAAATGCTCACTCGCGCAACTCACGGAAAAACATCCACGATCAGCGGAAGGCTATTGGTTGAAAGGCCTATTCGAGCTGCTCAACTTCGACGCTGCCCAAGCACTCGTACACCTACAGCATGCCCAGGAACTCGCGCCCAACGACGCCAGCATCCTGATTTCCATCGGTCAGGCGAATCTCATGCTGCAACGCACTGGCGCCGCCACACGCGCCCTCTCCCGTGCGGTTATGCTGGACGCCAAAGAACCCATGGCGCACGTAGCCCTAGGTTGGGCGCACCTCTCTGAAAACCACCTAAACGATGCTGCCCTATGCTTCGAAGCCGCGCTACGTCTCGATCCGGAGTTGGCCGACGCCTATGCCGGCATCGCGTTGATCTACATCGGCAAGGAACAAACAGCACAGGCACAGGACGCATTGAATAAGGCAAAGCTGATCGACCCGGCGAATCTGGCCGTCCTCCTGACTGAAGGCGCCCTCGAAAATAAAAAAGGCAACCCCGAGATCGGAAAAATGATTATTCAGGAACTGATGCAGGCCAATTCCGTCAATCAGCTCGGCTGGACCAATCAGCAAATGATGGACCAGGCCAAATCATCGCCCACCGGCCAGCGTGTCGCCGATAAATGGGCGCGTTACCTACGCCGGAAACAAGGTGGGGCGGGCAGGCTGCATTAAACAACATACGGCTCCCGTTTAATCTCTTAGGGACACGGAGTTAGGTATTCCCCGACAACAATAAACGCTATAGAATCCAGGAGGCCACCGCCCACTGTATAAGCGGCCACACGTCAATATGAGGATTTTTTTCCATGACCAAAACCAAGGCTACCTCCAATCAGCTCGACGCCGATGAGCTGCTTCACCTGGCCATCCGGTCCAGCGAGGCCGACAGGCATGAAGAGTCTCTTTCTTATTTGAAGCGCGCGGCGGAGCTCGCGCCAAAAAACGGCAAGATTTACTACATGTTGGGGGCGGAACATGCGCAAATCGGTCTGTATGATCGCGCCGCCGAAGAAATGGCCAAAGCGGTCGAATTGGAACCGGATCTCTATACCGCCCATTTTCAGCTCGGTCTATTGCATATCACCTCGGCCCGGGTAACGCAGGCGGAATCCGCATGGAAGGCCCTCGACGGTCTGGCGCCGGATCATCCACTGTACCTTTTCAAGACCGGCCTGCTGCATCTGGCACGGGATGAATTCAATGAATGCGTGTTAAATCTTAAACGTGGCATTCAACTCAATGCCGCCAATCCTGCGCTGAACAACGATATGCAACGCATCCTGGGTGATCTCGAAAAAAACATCAACTCCACATCCACCCCCACGACTCCCGTGAAAACCAAACTCGCTCCACCTGCCCATTCATTGTTGTCTGCATACCGTGAACATCGCAACGAAGACAAGGAATGACGGTGCCCGCATGATGCCCTACCAATATGATCCGGCGAGTTAACGGCCTATGGATCCCGTAAGCCGCCTCAACCGGGTAATGGAAGTCCTACGTCGGCAGATGACCGATGAAACACGTCATACCGACGCAACAAACAGACGGCTTAACGCAGGAACACCCAACCGTGCGGCACCCGCGAGCCAGCCGTCGATACAGACCCTCCGCCGCCAAATAGGCGATCGCATACGCGCCATCGATCAGCGCGACCCAAAACGGGAACAAAAAACCCGGCGTGCGTTTCTTGAGTCGATACTATTATGGGAATTCGGCGAAACCATCGGGCGCGATGCGCACTTCGACGATCTCCTGGAACATATCCAGCAAACTTTTGGCGCCACTCCGGAAATCGTCCAACAGTTGGACGCGCTGATAGTTAAGCTGGGTACGGAATAGTTCCGCCGCGGCCATATTAGTAATTTTCTCCAAAACGACCGAGCGCATCATAGGCCTGACGCATCAACTGTATGGCACGCGCATGCAGCTGCGAAACGCGCCCTGGGGACAGGTCCATTTCCACCGCGATGGCATTAAAATCCATGTGGTCGATATAGTGCAGCGTGACAATTTTTTGCTCACGGTCCGGCAGTGCCTTAAGGACCATGGTCAAGCGCTGGCGTAGGTACTTTAACTCGTAGACGCGATAGGGATCGCTGTGGTCGCTTTCGTCCGTCTCATTCCACGATCCGGAATCTTCCAGCACGTAACCTAATGCAAGACCGATTGTCAACTCGACCATCTCGGTAAAGCTGCTTTCCGCCCGGCCCGGTTCCACGCGCAAGGAATTTACACGATCCTTTAGAACTTGCCGGCGGTAGTTATTCTGGGCCAGACGCTCGGTGGCCGTTGCAAGACCGTTAAGTATGGCGCCACGCACACGGTAACTTGCATAGGTTGCGAATGACGCTTCGCGCGCCGGGTCGAATTGATCCACCGCTTCAATCAGGCCGATGCGGGCGTACTGCAGATAATCGTTGAAATCAACCGAATCGTCGAAACGCTGGGCATACATCACGGCCGCGACGATCTGCGCCGTCTTGAGATAGCGGTCGACCAGCAGGGCGCGCGCGGCCATATCCCCGTGGGAAACGTACCTCTGCCACAACAAGGCGTTGTCTTTTACCATGGACGATTTGGTTGTCACACACTCAGCCTGAGCACGTGGACATTGCTTTAATGGAAACTGCTGATCAGTGCGCGAACGACCAGATTCCATCCGTCAATTAATACGAACATCAAAATCTTCAGTGGCAACGATATCATCATCGGCGGCACCATCAGCATGCCCATGGACATCAGGATACTGGATACCACAATGTCAATGAGCAGGAACGGAAGAAATATGACGAATCCGATCTGGAACGCGGTTTTCAGCTCACTCAGCATGAACGCCGGGATCAGGTGTAAGGTCTTGATATCATCTACTTTTTCCGGTGGCTCAGTCTTGGAGACTTCGAGCATTAACATGAGATCGGCCTCGCGAGTCTGGCGTATCATGAATTCGCGCATCGGCTTGAGGCCATCGTCGAATGCCTGCTCGTGGCCTATTTTTCCATCCATATAAGGCTTGAATGCCGTGTCGTTGATCTGCGTAAGCACTGGCAACATTGTGAATAGCGTTAAAAATAATGCCAGGCTGATCAATACCGTGTTGGGCGGCGAGTCCTGCATGCCTATGGCCAGCCGCAACATAGTGAGAACGATAATAATACGGGTGAAAGCGGTCATCACTACCAGAATGGCCGGCGCTAGACTAAGCACGGTCAACCCGATCAGGATCTTGATGGCGGATGCAACCTCCTTGGTCTCTGACTTACCGTTGCCGATACGGATGTCGATTCCAGGGATAGCAATGGAGGCGGCATCGGCGCTAGCCATCCAAACCATCCCTAAGGCAAGGGCCATGCACGCGGTGATACCGAGTGTGCGCCCAGCGCTTGCTGTGGTGGCCATGCTACAAGTGCCGGATTTCATTTTCAGGTGATTTATCTTGAACTGTATTTTCATTGATCAGGCATATGCGGCTGATGCGATCGCCGCTCTGCGCTAGGAGCAGTAAGCGGCCTTCAAACTGCACTGCGAATAAA
This sequence comes from Gammaproteobacteria bacterium, assembly GCA_031416355.1. Classification (GTDB taxonomy): domain Bacteria; phylum Pseudomonadota; class Gammaproteobacteria; order Acidiferrobacterales; family UBA6901; genus JANNJF01. The sequence continues at coordinate 1,068 of JANOTM010000002.1, read as the reverse complement.
GTTGTTCTGGGGGTCAACCGGCGCACCTCCAGAAGCTGAATCTTGCGCGCGTCGCTCGCGCCGTACCCATAAACTGCGGGGAAATATTTCTTGAGTACAACAACTGCAATAAAGCCCACCGCCAGGACTATCGTGAGGCCCACCAACACACGCAGCGGCAACGTGTAGCCCGCGCTATGCTCGGCTTTGCGAAACGGAATCGATTCTGAGCTAGATGTACCAGCCTGGACGCCATCGATGGCATGCGCACTCGGATGTGCGGCCAAGACTGAGACAAATAGAATCACAACGAACCAGCCACGGTACCAGTAATCAGGACGCAACGATTTCAGATATCTGCACACCAAAGTTTTCTCCCACCGCAACTAGAGTGCCGCGTGCAACCACCTTGCCTTCCAGCAGCACATCGACCGGCTCGCGCACAGATCTATCGAGCGCTAGAACCGCATTCTCTTTCAAATCAAAGAGATCCTTCACCGTCAATTCGCTCCGCCCCACGGACACCGTAAGGCGAACCTTGACGTTGCGAATTAATTCCATATTGTCACTCAGCAGCTTCCCACCGGTTTCAGCCGACCCATCAAGCTCAGCGAGCTTGATCTTCTGAACAGTCCTGGCGCTTTCGACCGTAGACATCTTTTCACTTGCCATAACAACCTCGCTTAATTATTCCACAAACAACAATTGAACCGCCTTGCTACCTTTAACTGCGCCTAGGTGACCGCTACAAACCGACTCTCCGTCCACCACCCCGATGCGCAATAGTTCATGGAGTTTACGGTCGAGACGCACCACATCCCCTACTTGTAGAGTCTGTAGATCGCTCAAGGTCAATTCCGCGTCACCCGCGATGACATCCAACGTTACCGAATTCTGTTCGATAGCGCGCCGGATCGGTACAGTTCCTGTCGGTTCCGATTTATGACGTTGCCGCTCGATGCCAATAAAGGCGGCAGCGAGGTCAGGGCTAAGCAGGAACAGCAAGGATCCCGCTGGACCCGGCTGGCAACTCAGCATTATCCACCCGCTCCCGGGCCAAGATATTTCTTGCAAGGCCGGCAATCGATC
>JANOTM010000001.1:0-2539 GCA_031416355.1 Gammaproteobacteria bacterium | reverse complement strand
GGCGACGGGCGTACGTTGGTGACGGGCTGCCGCACGACGAAGGGCGTCGTCGGCTACGACCTCACGCGTCTGCTCGTGGGTAGCGAGGGGACACTCGCGCTCATTACCGAGGCAACGCTGAAGCTCCTGCCCGCGCCGGCGAAGGTCGGGACGCTGCGCGCGTGCTACGCGAGCATGGCGCAGGCGGGCGCCGCGGTCGCGCGCGTGATGAACCAACCCGTCGTGCCCTGTGCCCTCGAGTTCATGGACCCAGCGGCGATCGCGGCCATCCAGCAGGCGGGCGCCGCCACCGATCTCCCCGCTGGTACACGCGCGCTGCTCATGATCGAGGCCGACGGCGATGCCTCCGAGGTCGCGCGTGCGCTTTCGCGCCTGCGCGCGGCGCTGGCGGGACCGGACCTGCTGGAGCTTCAGGAAGCGACCGACCCAGCCGAGGTCGCGAAGCTTTGGGCGGCGCGCCGCGCGCTGTCTTATACCGTAAAAAAAATCGCGCCGCTCAAGATCAACGAAGACGTCGTCGTACCGGTACCCCGGCTCGCGGAACTGATCACGGTCATTGAGGGGCTGGCGCACGATTATCGCATCCCGATCGTGAGCTTCGGCCACGCCGGCAACGGCAACCTGCATGTGAACATCATGGTGCACCCGGACGACGCCGATGAGATGCGGCGCGCGCACGAAGCGCTGGCGCGGCTCTTTAAGACCGTGCTCGGCATGCAAGGCACGCTCTCGGGCGAGCACGGCATTGGGTGGGAGAAGCGCGCGTTCGTGCCGCTCGAAATCCCGCCCGAGACCCTCGCGTTGATGCGCGCGCTCAAACGCACCTTCGATCCGAACGGGATACTGAACCCGGGGAAAATGTTTCCCGACGCAGCCTAAAGGCCGGGCGTTGGGTCGTGGCCACCGCGCGTGGCGGTAATCGGATCATGACCGGCGTGTGGTCGGTCCCCGCTTTTCTCTCGGCGGAGTGATGGCAAGACAGGTAAGACCGGGACTGGATTAATCCGATATTGTCATGGCGCTTCGAGCGCGTCGAAATGATAGGAACCCAGTCAGCAGAATCCATCGGGGCCAGCGGCCTTATACCGCACCAACAGGCCGGATATATGACTGCAATCGTTATCTTCTTGTTAGGACTGATTGGGGCCTTGGCAAAATGGGGGCGTCCATATATGAAGTGGTTTGTAGTTCGTAGGGTAGGCGACCGGCGCACGCTGGTGGGCGATTCACTGGAAACTGCTCCTGCGTTTCCAGTACTTCCGCCATCCCTGGCGGTCGCCCACCCTACATATACTACTGCGACGGCTATGCGGCACTATTTAAGGCGTTATGTTTAAACACCATGAACCGTCACCCTCTTTCCAAACCAAGCACCGCCGCGTCGAACCCAGCGCACGGCTGGGAAGTATTCACGGCGGCGCCGCACCGCATGATGTTTTTTGCCGGCGCGGTTCAGACAGTGCTGGTGATGTTGCTGTGGCTTGTGGAACTGCTAGGGCGAACGGGACTGTCGCCGTCATTGCCGCTGGTGATGGCATCGACCTGGGTGCATACCTTTCTTATGGTATATGGCCTGTTTCCGTTTTTCATTTTTGGTTTCCTGCTCACTGTCTATCCGCGCTGGATGGGCGGGCCCGTCGTGCCGGCGTCGCGTTATGTCACCGCCTTCGCCCTCCTCGCCGTGGGCATGATACTGTTTTATGTGGGCCTGTTCGTTTCGCGCACGGTCCTGGCGATAGCGCTGACGCTGCAACTGGCCGGCTGGGCCGTGACGCTCTATTCCTTATATAAGGTTTTCCGTCTAGCCTCCAAACGTGGGACGCATGAACGTTTGCTCAACCTGGCGCTGGCCGCCGGCATGCTCGGCATCGCGTGCTTCCTCGTTGGCGTCTTGTTCCAGGCGCCGTTCGCGTTTGTCCTGGCGCGCGAGCTCGGTCTCTGGTTGTTTATGGTGCCGGTGGTGTTCCTGGTGGCACATCGCATGATTCCCTTCTTCAGCCAGAGCGTGCTCATCGACTATATAATGGTGCGCCCGGCCTGGGGTCCGCCGGTGATGCTCGTGTGCGTCGCCGGGCACGCGCTGCTTGAACTCGCCGGCCTGTCCGCCTGGCGCTTCCTCGCGGATGCGCCACTGGCGGTGGCCGCGCTGCATCATTCCTGGACCTGGCAATTCCGTCGCAGCTTCCACGCGCGCTTGCTGGCCATGCTGCATATCGCTTTTCTGTGGCTGGCCATAGGCATGACGCTCTATACCGTGCAGAGCCTCACGCTGCTCGCCACCGGCGTGGATTATCTGGGACGCGCGCCCTTGCACGCCCTCGGCATCGGCTTCTTCACCGGCATGGTGGTGGCGATGGCCTCGCGTGTCACGCTCGGACATTCAGGCCGTGCCCTGGAGGCCGATGACCTGACGTGGTACGTGCTGTTTGGTATCAATATTGCCGCAGTACTGCGCATTCTGGCCGAGTTTTCATCCGGTACCGTCGGAGGAATTTTAAACGTCCTGGGCGCGGCAACTTGGCTGGTATCTTTCCTGTTG